>NZ_CAXIBN010000021.1:0-25840 GCF_964021735.1 uncultured Wocania sp.
TTGGTTATTCAACTAAAAAGCTACAAACTGTTGTGGCTTCAAATATAAATATTGAGTTAAAGAAAGGTGAATTAGTTGGTTTAATTGGCGCCAATGGCATCGGAAAATCAACTTTAATCAGAACTTTAACTAATGTTCAGAAACCTTTAAATGGTCATATTTTTATTAATGAAAAGAATATCTCAGCTTATCAAGCTGTTGATTTAGCCAAGGTTATGAGTTTGGTTTTAACCGAGCAAATAGCATCTAAAAATTTAACCGTTTTTGAGTTGATTGCATTAGGCAGACAACCATACACAAGTTGGATTGGTAATTTATCTGAAAATGATAGAACCATTATAAATAAATCTTTAACGCAAACAAATATTGATGATTTAAAGTACAAAAAGTGTTTTGAATTAAGCGACGGACAATTACAAAAAGTAATGATTGCACGTGCTTTGGCACAAGACACCGATTTAATTATTTTAGATGAACCCACAACGCATCTCGATATGTATCATAAAGCATACATATTAAAATTGCTTCAGAAATTAGCTAAAGACACTAATAAAACTATTCTCTTTTCGTCTCACGAAATAGATTTAGCTATTCAGTTATGTGATAAACTTATTGTAATGACTAATAAGGAAGTGGTTTCAGACCAACCGTGTAACCTTATAGAAAAGGGAACTTTCAACTCATTATTTCCAAAAGATTTAATTGCTTTTGATGTAACTACAGGTAGTTTTAGAATTAAGAAGTAGTACTATTTATTTTCCTTTCTTAATTTTCATTACATTTACATAATTGAAAATCAGTTTTTTAGCCACTTCCTCCTTATTTATTAATGATTTTCTAACCGAATTTTAAATTATATACCAATGAATTCATTAAAACTTATTGCCTTAGTTTCTGGGCTATTATTATGCTTTAATTGCAAGAATAAAAACCCTAAACCCAATCCTGAATTGGCTTCAATAGATTTTCAAAGAGGTGATTTGTTATTGTGTGGTGACGGACAATTTGGAGAATTAAAATTCTCACTATCATGCAATTATGAAACAAGAGAAACTTTTGATTTAGCTGTAGCTTTACTACATTCATTTCAATATAATGAATCTGAAAAAGCATTTGTTAAGGTTATTGATGCAGACCCTAATTGCCCTATGGCTTATTGGGGTGTTGCCATGAGTATTTATCATGCTGCTTGGTTTCCACCATCAGAAGAAGATTTAATGAAAGGCTCTGCGGTATTAAAAATAGCGAAAACTTTATCGATGGACGATAAGCAAAGAGACTATATAAATGCTATTGATGCTTTTTATACCAATTGGGAAACTATAGACCACAAAACAAGAGCAAAACGCTTTGAAGATAAAATGGAAGCTATACATTTAAAACACCCAGAAGATATTGAAGCTGCAATATTCTATTCCTTAGCTTTATTTTCTACTAGAGATCGTGTTGGAAAAGACTATATAAATGAAAGAAAAGCTGGGGAAATTCTAGAAGGTTTATTTGCCGAAAACCCAAACCACCCAGGCATTGCTCATTATATTATTCACAATTATGATAATCCCACTTTAGCTCAAAAAGGTTTAGAAACAGCTAGACGTTATGCTAGTATCGCTCCTTCTTCTGCTCATGCACAGCATATGCCTTCACATATTTTTACTAGATTAGGAATATGGGAAGAGTCTATAAATTCAAATTTACAATCAACAGAAAGTGCAAGATGTTATGCTGAGGCTGCCGCATTGTCGGGTTCATATTTTGAAGAATTACATGGTATTGATTATTTAGTATATGCGTATCTTCAAAAAGGAGATAATGCCAATGCGCAACTTCAATATAACCTAATTAAAGAACGAAAAAAATTTCACCCCCAAATGTTAATGGCTTCAACCTATCCTTTAGCGGCTATACCAGCTAGACTTGCTCTTGAG
The DNA here is from genome assembly GCF_964021735.1 of uncultured Wocania sp. Lineage (NCBI taxonomy): Bacteria > Pseudomonadati > Bacteroidota > Flavobacteriia > Flavobacteriales > Flavobacteriaceae > Wocania > uncultured Wocania sp. The sequence continues at coordinate 1,929 of NZ_CAXIBN010000021.1, forward strand.
AACAAAGATTGGGAACGCGCAACTAATTTAGAGTTACAAGACATAGAATTAGATTGGAACCAATTTCCTTGGCAAGAAGCAATACACCACTTTGCCGTTGCTTTAGGAGCTGCAAACACAAAAGATTTTAATACCGTTGAGAAAAAAATTGAAATTTTAAAAATTTTGCATCAAAACCTAATCGATCAAAATGATAAAACAAAAGCTATTCAAATAAAACAAGTTGAAATACAAATTAAAACAACTCAAGCTTGGTTAAATTTTAGACAAGGTAATATTGAAAACGGACTTGCTCTTATGAAAGAAGCGGTAGAAATAGAACGAAAAACAAGTAAACACCCAGTAACTCCTGGCGATGTTTTGCCTGCTATAGAATTACTTGGTGATATGCTTTTAGAATTGAATAAACCAGAAGAAGCATTAGCTGCTTTCGAAGAAAATTTAAAAGAACGTCCATACAGGTTTAATGGCATTTATGGAGCTGCAATCGCTTCAAAACAAAGTGGTAATATAGACAAAGCCTCATTATATTTTAATCAACTTATTCAGTTAACTAAAAACTCAAATAGTGATAGACCAGAAATAGTAGAAGCCAAAGCTTTTGTTAAAACTAAAGATTAATCTATTTAAGAATGAATAAAAATCGTTTTGCTTTTTGCATATTTATACTTGTCTGCATGATATCTTGCAAACAATCATCTAAAAAAATTTTACCAATTTATAATCCTTCAGGCTTTAATCCCGAATTAGTAGATAAAAGTCTTCAAAAATCCACTAAAAACCATACAGTATCAGACTTTAAACTTATAAATCAAAATGGAGACACAATTACTCAAGAACATTATAAAAACAAAATTTATGTAGCAGATTTCTTTTTTACGCGTTGCGGGACCATTTGCCCAATAATGACAAATAATATGGCAAAAATTCAAAAGGAATTTATAAATGATAACGATATAATTTTATTATCACTTTCAGTAACACCAGAAATAGATAGCGTTCCAATACTTCGTGAATACGCAAATAACAAAGGGGTAATTGACAGCAAATGGAATATTACTACAGGAAACAAAAAGCATATATATGAACTTGCTCGAAAAAGCTATTTTGCAGTTGTTGAGCAAGGCGATGGTGGTTTACAAGATTTTATCCACACGCCTAACTTTATTTTAATTGATAAAGAAAAACAAATTCGTGGCATTTATGATGGCACAAACGATATAGAAATTCTACGTATTATAGAAGATATTAACACCTTGAAAAACTTATAACTTCACACTTCTGTCTTCCAACTAAAAAAATTATCTTTGGTTAAACTTCTATTTTAAATGAACGATAACCTTATTCTTATCATAGCAATTCTTATTTCTGGAGGCATTGGTGCCTACCTTGGTATTACTATTACTAAACTAAAAAGCAAAAGTGATAAAAGCACCCTAGAAGAAAGGCAAAACCAACTAACTCAAAATATAAATGAGCTTAAACAGAATTTAAATAAGGTTGAAAATGACCGTGAAGATATTCGTAAAGAAAAAGATTTTTTAAATGCTGAATTAACTCGAAGAAATACCGAATACGAAAACTTGCAACAACTCAACTTAAAACGTGATGCAGAAATAGAAGAACGCCAAGAACAATTACGAAAAGATTTCGAATTATTAGCCACAAAAATACTCGATGAAAAATCTGAAAAATTCACACTTCAGAATAAAGAAAACATCAAAAACATTTTAAATCCGCTTCAAGAAAAAATTAAAGTTTTTGAAGAGAAAGTAGATTTAACTCAGAAGGAAAGCATTAGCATGCATTCGGCATTAAAAGAGCAATTGCTGGGATTGAAAGACCTCAACCAACAAATGACAAAGGAAGCTACCAATTTAACTAGAGCCTTAAAAGGCGATAGTAAAATGCAAGGAAACTGGGGCGAATTGGTTTTAGAACGTGTTTTAGAAAAATCTGGTTTAGAAAAAGATAGAGAGTATTTTGTGCAACAAAGTTTCACAAGAGAAGATGGTTCTCGTGTTTTACCAGATGTGGTTTTAAATCTTCCTGATGGCAAAAAAATGATTATTGACAGTAAAGTGTCTTTAACAGATTATGAGCGTTTGGTTAATGCAGATGATGATGACAAAGCACTATTTCTAAAAGCGCATGTAAATTCTATCAGAAAACACGTAGACCAACTTTCAGATAAAAATTATCAAGATTTATATGATATGGAATCACCAGATTTTGTACTCATGTTTATTCCTATAGAACCTGCATTTGCAGTAGTTGTAAATGAAGATAATTCCATTTACAATAGAGCATTTGAAAAAAATATTGTTATTGTAACACCATCTACGCTACTTGCAACTTTACGTACTATTGACAGCATGTGGAACAACGAAAAACAACAACAAAATGCCATAGAAATTGCACGACAAGCTGGTGCACTTTACGATAAATTTGAAGGCTTAGTTTCAGACCTTACAGGTGTTGGTAAAAAGATTGATGCTGCAAAAAGTGATTATTCTGCGGCAATGAATAAATTAGTTGAAGGCAGAGGAAACCTAATCACCAGTGTTGAAAAACTTAAAAAAATGGGTGCCAAAGCTAAAAAAGCACTTCCTGAGGCTATTATAAAACGTGCTGAAGAAGATTTATAAAATATAAATATGTTTAAAAATATAAAAGATTCTCAAATTACCATTTCAGAACTCATGCTACCTTCGCACTCCAATTTTAGTGGTAAAATTCATGGTGGTTATATTTTAAATTTAATGGATCAAATTGCATTTGCTTGTGCTTCAAAACACTCCAGACATTATTGTGTTACAGCATCGGTAAATAAGGTTGATTTTTTAAACTCTATAGATGTTGGCGAATTGGTAACACTTAAAGCCTCGGTAAATTACACAGGACGCACCTCTATGGTTATTGGTGTTCGCGTTGAATCTGAAAATATTCAAACAGGTAAAATAAAACACTGTAATTCTTCATATTTTACTATGGTTGCCAAAGATGAAGATAATAAAAACGTTAAGATTCCTGGTTTAATTTTAGACACCGAACAAAGCATCAGACGTTTTGCAAGAAGTATTGCTAGACAAGAACAATCTAGAAAAAGATCTTCTAATTTCAAGCCTTCAGAATTTAAAGCTGAAGAACATATCGAATTTATTAAAACTCAAAATGCAAAAATTGCACTTTAAATAAATCTATTAAAAATATATTCTAAAAACGGCATTAGGAGTTATTCCTAAAGAATGTTGCACATTCTCAATTAAATCTTGATTATTAACACGATAAAAATTATTAATCTGGTTTTCTTTGTTTAAAACATTCCAAACTGAAGCTCCAAAATTAGCTCTTGTTTTCTCACCAAGCTTAAAATTATAAATAGCAGAAATATCTAAACGCATGTAATCTTCCAAATTTGAAGCATTAGTTGCTCCATAATTCACCTTGTTATTAACAACTTCATTTCCAAAAACTGGCAACGTTGTTGGTTTACCAGAGTGCCAATTTAACCCAGCAGAAAGCTTTAATTTACTAAACTTATAAGCTGTTCCTAAGGTAATAGTCTGTGTTACATCATAGTTACTAGAAAAATAATTAGCTTCTAAAGACTTAAAAGAATAATGATTATTCATGAAAGAATAACTAAACCAGGTATTAAACTTATTAAGTTGCTTTCTCAACAAAAAATCTAATCCTCTAACATCATAATTACCACTCTTTTTCTCGAACTCATATTTGTTTTGAAACCCTTGACTTTGTGTTGTTATCCCCTTAACTAATTTATAATAACCATCTAAACTAAACAACCAACCACTATGGCTATAACTTAAACCAGCAGAGATTTGTTTGCTAGTAATTACTGGAATATTTTGATTGTTTGATAATTGCCATCGGCGTTTTTCTATCCCTAAAAAATCGTTTTGAAAATTAATAACCTGAGATGTATTTTGGTGTTTAAATTCTCCTAAAATTTCTAACGAAAAATGTTTAAGAAATTGATGATTAAAACTCAGCCTAGGTTCCCAAATAGATTTTTTAAATTTATTTATATAATTGTATCTAACACCAATATTTAAGTTGGTTTTTTTATTAATAGATTTATACCCTATTTGCGAAAAAACACCATGAGTCCTCAATACCTCAGAAATTAAAACTCTAAACAAAGGCACATCTACATCGTCTAAATTTGTGACCTCGGTCTCCACAAAGTGGTAACCACTTAAAAGCTGTAAATAAGCATTTAACTTATAATTTGCTTTAAGTTTTACACTCGTTTCTGATACTATATTCTCTTGCAAAAACCGTTGAGCATCTAACAGGTTTACATTTACAGCCTTTAATTTATAATCGGTTTCATAAACTTCAAGCTCTGTTTTCAACTTATCATTCCAAAGTCTATTATAATGCAATGCTCCAGCAATACTATTTTGGGCTAATTCACTTTTACGAGATTCTTCTTCATTATTTATTGTAGCATTTTCGTTAAACTGAAGTTGGTTATGGACGTTAATAAAATTGAGTCTTAATTCATCTTTATCGCTAATCCTATATATCCATCGTAATGAGGTATCGTAAAAATCGAACGCCTCATTAGTATTTGTAATCATTGTTGTATTAGAGGCCACTTCGGTGTTTTGTGAAATTCTATCAAAAAAAGCAGTATAGGTTGGGGTCTCAACAAAATTACTAATGGATTTTCTTGCTGCAATTTGGATAGAAGAAGCATCACTAATTGGAACATCCGCAAATCCGCTTACATTAGTTAAGTTAGCTCCAAATATGCCTTCAAATTTATTATTTATTTGGTTTTCAGTTTGCATAACAATAGTACCCGAAACACCATCGGTAAAACTCACATCACTTCCATTTTTTCTTAAAGAAACGTTTTGCGTTATTTGGGGGTTGTACATAGAAATTAAACCAAAAAAATGACCCGATTGATACATTTTTACACCATCCCAAAGAATTAAATTTTGGTCATGAGTACCACCTCGAATATTAATATTAGAAACGGTTTCGTTTATGCTTTGTATGCCTGGAAAAGCTTGAACAGATTGTAAAACATCATTCTCAATTAGCCCAGGAAGAATATCAAAATCGGAAAAATTTATGCTGTAAGACCCATTACTTATTTTATTAATTCCGCTAGTAATATAATTTGAAATTACAACTTCTGATAAAGATTGAAAATTAGGTCTTAAAAAAATGGCTTCACAATTTGATTTAGAAAATGTAGCAGATAATTTTATAACTGTTTTATACCCTAAAAACCGTATTGTAATGGGCTGAGTAATACTTTCAATTTCAATTTGAAAAAAACCATTTTCATCTGTTATGGTTGATGTTTTTGGTGATTGAATAGTTGCTGCAACAAGAGGTTTCAAATTATCTTTATCCCTCACATAACCACAAAGTACTATATCTGGTTTAAGTTTAACCAAAATAAAACGTTCGCCCATCTTGGAAAATAATAACCCTGTTTTGGTTTCAAGATAAGTTAAGGTTTCGTTTAATGATAAACTTTTAAGCGGAGGTAACAAAAAAATGTTTTCAATAGTATCTTCTGCATAGTTAAATTGAATATTGTATTGCTCTTGTAATACTGTTATAACCTGAGCTAATGACTCTTGTTTATTAGTGTTTTGTGAATAACTACTAAAAAAAACAAGAAACGATAAACTAAAAAAAAGAGTTATTTTTTTAATTCTCCTGTCCATGAATAATTACTAGGTTTGAAGAATTCAATTCGTAGGTCATATTCATTGGCTGCGTAATAGCAATAAGTGCTTTTTCAAGATTATCATGATGAAAACCTCCTGTAAACAATCGATTCACATTTATATTCTTAAAAATAACTTCAATATTATATTGCCGTTCCAGTTCTGATAAAACCTTTTTAATAGGTATAGCATAAAAATCACTCATGTTATGTGTCCATTTAGGAGAGTCCTCATTCATTTTTCCTTCGGTAAATTTACCTTCTAGTATTTGATAAGTATCTCCTGCTAGTAATTGTCTAACAATGGTATCTGAAACTACTTTTACTATACCTTCAAAACACTTAACTTCGAAATAATTGCTACGCTGTTTAACATTAAATTGCGTCCCTATTACTGTTATTGTGCCACTGCTGGTTTTTACATCGAACGTTTTTCCTTTTGCAACTTTAAAATAAGCTTCTCCATTAAGTTTTAAACTTCTGTTATTACTCCAATCTTTAACTTTATAAGTAATTGAAGACAATGCGTTTAATTCTACTTTAGAATGGTCTGGAAGCTCTATAGTAGTCTTTTCACTAGCAAGTGTTTCTACATGAGTATTATTGGAGTGAAAAACAATAAAGTATAAACCAAACGCAATAAATATCGTTGCTGCTATTTTTAATAAAGGTTTAAACCATCGTAATTGTTTTACTTTGTTTTTAGAAGATCTGTATTGGGTTTTAAAAGTATTAAAATCGTCTAAATTATTGAATTGGGATGCTTTAAAATGTTTTGCATTATCAACAATATACTCACTTAACAAAGCATCATCTAATTTATAAAATGCTTGTTTTTCAGTGTCTGTAAGGGTATCGTTTAACCATTTTCCTATTAAGTATTCTTTATCCATCTATCCTTAACTTTAATATATAACAACTTAAAACTTAAAACTCCTGACTATTTTATTTTAAATCCATCTAATTCTTTCTTCAATATATTAAACGCGCTATAAATTCTATATTCAACTACTTTTTGAGTTACTCCTAAAAGCTCAGCAATTTCACTATGCTTTTTTCCTTCAGCTTTATTCAATAAAAATGCAACACGTTGTTCTTCACTTAAGTTTTCTAAAACATTTTGATAGCGTTCTAAAAATTGTTTTTTTTCTAAAACAAATTCAGGGGACTCATTTGTGTAATTTTTAGGTTTTTCTAAATGATATTTTAATACGACTCTTTGATGCTTAATATCGTTTAACATCATGTTATTGGCTACAGTAAATAAAAAAGCTCTGGCTTTACTAAAAGTTACTTTTTTGCAGTTATTCCAAAGTTTCACAAAGGCATCTTGGGCTTTATCTGCAGGATTATATTGCTCGCCATATTTATAATACAAAAAATCATGTAAATCTTGTATATGCTTATTGTAAACACGTTCAAACACAGCATCTTCACATATGTTATCGTTAATTTTTTTTGGCAAGGTCTTTAGTTTTATCCTCTAAAGTTATGTAAAAAAAATTATTAAAAACTAGGGAGTTTTATATCACATATTGTTTTATTATAAAAAGCTTCAAATACTTTTAACAACAAATCACAAAATATTGATACGCTAATTAGTCTTATTTCTAAAATAAAAAGAGAGATTAGTTTTTATGAATAAAAAATTATCTGAAACAACAAATGCATATACACATCAATAACAAAGCTCACTCTAACAGTTATAAATTAACTAAAATTAGATTTGAAAACTTAAGACAAACTTCGAGGATGTTATAGTATTTAGAATTAAATATAAATAAAAAAGTTTCAGGAGTTTTAAGTTTTAAGTTGTTATATAGTAAAAGCCCCAAATTCAAAATTTAGTAATCATGAAAAAAACATTAAATATAATAGTCTTTTTTTTCTTAGTTGCATCAGTAATATTTACATCTTGTAGGACTGAAGAAACTGAAATTATAGAAACGCCTCCTGCAGATGCTTTAACTTCTGGCTCAGCAGTTGCAAGCTTAATACAAAAAACAGCAACTAATGACGGCTCTAAAGATAACATTATTGATTATGCCAATTGTTTTAATATTAAACTACCCATAACCGTTACAGCTAACGGACAAGTAATTTCTATAAACTCTGAAGAAGATTACAAAATAATTGAACATATTTTTGATGATTCTGATGATGACACAGATACAATTACTATTACATTTCCTGTAAAAATCATTCTTGATGATTTTAGCGAAATTATCATTAATAATTCTAGTGAGTTAACAAACTATTCCAGTTACTGCAATGGCGAAAATGAAGCTGATGATGATATTGAATGTTTAGATTTTAAGTACCCTATATTGGCTTTTCAATTCAACTCCAACAATGAAATTATTAACACCATTACAATAGATTCTGATAATACTTTATACAATTTTATTAAAGATTTAGACCAGTTTGACCTTGTAACTATTGATTTTCCTCTAACAGTAACGCTTTTAGATAACACCGAAATAGTCATTAATAATTTAACTGAATTAGAAAATACAATCAAAACTTATGAAGATTATTGTAACGAAGATGATAATTATGATTATAACGACGATGATTGCAATGATTGTAATACCAATGAGCTAATAAATATTTTAACTAATTGCTCAGACTGGGAGGTAGATAAACTAGAACGCTATGGCAATGATTATGATGACGTCTATAGTGGTTACGAATTTAACTTTTTTACAGACGGAACTGTCTCTGTGTATTGGTCTAACATAACCGAATACGGCACATGGGAAGCTAGTGGATCTGGTAATAATATTACAGTAACAATAAACATCCCAAATCTGCCTTACTGTAACAATGATTGGATATTACATGAAATATCCCAATACTCCGATTCGAAAATAGATTTAAGAGTTGGCAATAATAATAGAATGAGATATGAAAATAATTGCAACTAATGTTAAAATTTAAGCTAGTAGAAATACTTTAATGAAAAAGAAAAATTTCAATTATCAAATGAATGTTCCTTTTATGTTGGTTTTAATCATTTGATTGCTAGCAAAACTGCTTCAGCATTAAACTGAAGCAGTTTAAAAAATAGTAGATGAGTAATTTTAACAGCAACAGGTGTTGAGTTAAACCTGTTTTTAACTAAACACTAACTTATAAACATGTTATGAAATACAAATGGGTTTTTGCTTTAATTATCATATTGCTAACTATTATAGTAGTTTATAATTATATATATCAAGATCATAGAAATATTAAAACAGAGCAGGCAGAATTTATCTTAACTCCTAAAGAATTTTTAAATGAATTTTCAATAAACCCAAATAAATCTGAACAAAAATATTTAAATAAAACTATTGAAGTTTCAGGCAGTGTTTCTGAAATCAATAAAACAGACTTGACAATTGAAAATAATGTGTTTTGTCAATTCAACAAAAACATAAATCTATCTGCAAAAATAAATACAAGAATAAAAATAAAAGGACGCTGTATAGGCTATGACGATTTATTAGAACAAGTCAAATTAGACCAATGTTATATTATTAACTAATCAAAAAAATAAAATAATGAAAACAAAACTACTTGCCTTATTATTCTTAGGAATATTTAGCACTCAAGCACAAATTACACATAATCTTAATTGGGAAATTGGTATAGGAACCAATGTAGATTTAACTATTGATGAAGGTGATACTGTTATTTGGACTTGGACAGACGCTTTTCCGCATACTGTAACAAACTTACCTGGAAGCACAGAAACTTTTAATAGTGGTTCTAAAACAGGAAATGGAATGACATATTCTAAAACCTTTAATAGCGTTGGTTCAAACCCATACCAATGTAATTTTCATCCTTCGACTATGAAAGGAACTATAACTGTGCAAAGTGCACTTAGCGTAAATGACTTTGCGCTAAAGGGGTTTTCACTCTCACCAAATCCAGCCAGTTCTTTAATTTCTTTTACGCTTCCAAAAGAGGTAAACACAGGGACAATTAGAGTTGTTGATTTACTAGGTAAACAACTGTATTTAAGCAATATAAAAGAAACAACTCTTGATGTTTCAGGCTTAAGTAAAGGCTTATACTTTGTAAAAGTATCCTCTGAAGGTATTAATCATACTAAACGTTTTATTAAACAATAAATCTATGAAATCAATATTTTTAATTTTCTTGTTTCCTATATTTTGCCTTGCTCAAAATGATTTATTAGATGAAATAGATTCAGACTCCATTGGAGCACAATATGTAACTGCGGCTTTTAAAGGTTTAAAAATTGTAAATTTTGAATCAACTAAGCTTGTTGCTAAAAAAGAACTAACTTTTATTGTAGCACATAGATTTGGAAGTGTAGAAAATGGTTTTGATAGTTTCTTTGGTCTTGATGATGCTGTAACTAGATTAAACTTTGTTTATGGATTAACTGATGCCATAAATATTGGAGTGTCAAGAAGTTCATTCCAAAAAATTTACGAAACATCATTTAAGTATAGGCTTTTAAGACAAGCAGAAAATGGTTCTCCATTTACTATTGTTGGTTTTAATGCCTTTCTTATCAATACAGCGTTAGATAAAGCAAATTTGCCACTATTAAAATTTAAACATCGTTTAGGGTATACTGCACAATTATTAATATCTAGAAAGATAGATACTAATTTTTCAATTGAACTTGCACCAACTTTTTTTCATGATAATTATGTTATGGTTGACGCACAGAACAACTCGCAATTTGCGCTTGGTTTTGGTAGTCGCTATAAACTTGGTAAGCGCTGGTCTTTAAATGCCGATTATGGTTTACACTTAAATAGAGCTAGTAACTCACCCTTTAAAAATCCTTTATCTATTGGTCTAGATTTAGAAACTGGAGGTCACGTATTTCAAATGCATTTTACAAATGCACAAGGCATGAATACTAATAGTTTTTTAGGGCAAGGGTCTGGCGATTGGTTTGATGGAGAATTTTATTTCGGATTTAACTTAAGTAGAGTATTTTAAAACAATATGATGATGAAAAAATATTTGTATTTAATTATTAGCACAATTATAACCTTTAGTTGTACTAATTCAAGTGAAAGTGATTTAATAGATGTACAACCAAATCCAGTTTTAACTACCTATGATGATATTAAAACTATCATTAATAATAATTGTATTAATTGTCATCAATCCCCTCCAGTAAATGGAGCAAATACGCCGTTACTTATTTATGAAAACGTAAAAAACGGAGTATTAAATAATAATTTAATAGGTAGAATATCAGCGCAAGCTGGTAATACTGGGGCTATGCCTTTTGGTGGTCCTAGATTACCACAAAACTTAATTGACCAAATTATAAAATGGGAAGCAGATGGATTACTTGAAAATTAATAATCACTCTAAATAAATAATGCTATGAATTTTAAAAACTTAATTTACGTTTCTGCAATTTCTTTATTGCTCTTAAATTGTTCAGGTGATAGTGATGAAGTTACACCTCCAACACCTACACCTACTCCAGCAACAATAACTTATAATAACACTGTTAAAAATATTATGAGTGGTAATTGTACATCTTGCCACGGCACCCCTACTACTAACGGTGCACCTGTATCTTTTACTACTTTTTCTCAAGTTAAAACAGATGTTGATAAAATAATTACTCGTATTAATAGCACCACAAACCCAATGCCTCCGAGTGGTTTAATGGGACAGTCAAATAGAGATTTAATACAAAAATGGAAAGATGATGGGTTATTAGAAAACTAATCCTTTTTAAAACAAGTTTGGTTATGTTTTTGTTTAGCTTAGATATAAACTCTAATATTATGAAATATTTTGCTTTTTTATTTACCCTATTATGCTTTAATACTTTTGCTCAAAGTAAGTACTTAACAAAAACTGGGATTGTTATATTTGAAGCCTCTGTACCGTCCTTTGAAGAAGTAAAAGCAACAAACACTACAACAACTGCTATCTATAATAAAGATAATAACGAATTTGCAGCTTTAGTTTTAGTAAAAGGTTTTCGTTTTAAAAATGCTTTAATGGAAGAACATTTTAATGAAAATTATGCTGAATCAGACACCTATCCAAAAGCGACTTTTAAAGGTAAAATAAATGTTATAAAAAACAAACACTCTATAACTGGTAGTTTAAATTTTCATGGAAAAACCCTAAAGGTAACCACTATTCCGTTAACCGTTTTAAATGAAAATAGCACGATTAAAATTTTAGGAAAGTTTACAGTAAACGCCACCGATTTTGATATTAAAATACCTAAAATAGTTAAGAATAAAGTTTCTGAAACCATTGAGGTTTCCTTTGAATTTAATATGAAAAAGAAGTAAAAAAAAGCCGCTTTAAGCGGCTTTTTCTATTGAAATTACTATTTACTCAAATACATTTTTCGTCGTGAATATAAATCGTAAAATGCATCATCTTTTAAGCCATCGATAAATAAAATACTTTCACCAGTACTTTTCATTTCTGGTCCTAGTTTCTTATTTACGTTATGGAATTTATTAAAAGAGAATACTGGTTGCTTAATCGCATAGCCTTCTAATTTTGGTTGGAAATTAAAATCTTTTACTTTCTTTTCACCTAACATCACTTTTGTTGCATAATTCACATAAGGCTCTCCATACGCTTTTGCAATGAATGGCACAGTTCTAGAAGCTCTAGGGTTGGCCTCAATAATGTAAACCGTATCATCTTTAATTGCAAATTGAATATTAATTAAACCTACTGTTTTTAATGCTAAAGCGATAGTTTTTGTATGATCTTTAATTTGTTGCATTACTAAATCGCCAAGATTAAAAGGTGGCAATAAAGAATTACTATCTCCTGAGTGAATACCACAAGGCTCAATATGTTCCATGATGCCTATAATGTAAACATCTTCACCATCGCAAATTGCATCAGCTTCTGCTTCAATAGCACCATCTAAATAGTGGTCTAGTAATAACTGGTTCCCTGGCATTCTGCTTAATAAATCAACAACATGCTTTTCTAGTTCTTCTTTGTTGATTACAATTTTCATTCCTTGCCCCCCTAACACATAAGATGGTCGTACTAAAATTGGAAAGTCCAACACATCTGCAATTGCAGAAGCTTCATCAGCAGTTGTAGCAATATCAAATTCTGGATAAGGAATATTATTTTCTTTTAAAAGGTTTGAAAACAACCCTCTGTCTTCTGCTAAATCTAAAGCTTCAAAACTAGTTCCTAATATCTTGATACCGTATTTGGTAAGTTTTTCAGCAAGCTTTAAAGCCGTTTGCCCCCCAAGTTGTACAATAACACCTTCAGGCTTTTCATGTTTAATAATATCGTAAATATGTTCCCAAAAAACAGGTTCAAAGTATAATTTATCGGCTGTATCAAAATCTGTTGAAACTGTTTCAGGATTACAGTTTATCATAATAGTTTCGTAACCACATTCAGCGGCAGCTAAAACCCCATGAACACAACAGTAATCAAATTCTATACCTTGACCAATTCTATTTGGTCCAGAACCTAAAACGATTACTTTTTTCTTATCAGAAACAATACTATCATTATCTGCATAACGATTACCGTCAGCAGTTTCCATATCACTTTCAAAAGTAGAATAATAATAAGGGGTTTTTGCTTCAAATTCCGCAGCACAAGTATCAACCAGTTTATAAACTCGATTTACGCCTAACTCTTCACGCTTTGAATACACTTGACTCTCTAAACAACCCAGCATATGTGCTATCTGTCTATCTCCATAACCTTTTTGTTTTGCTTCAAGCAACAAGTCTTTTTCAATAGTATCAATAGTAAAAGTTGATATTTCATTTTTTATGAAGTGCAATTCTTCATATTGCTTTAAAAACCACATATCTATTTGTGTGATTTTATGAATTTTACTCAAAGGAATTCCCATGGCAATAGCATCATAAATAATAAACACTCTATCCCACGAAGCATAGGTTAGTTTTTCTATAATCTCATCATAATTCTTATTTTCTTTGGCATCAGCACCTAATCCGTTACGCTTTATTTCAAGAGATTGTGTTGCCTTATGAAGTGCTTCTTGGAATGATCGTCCAATACCCATAACCTCTCCAACAGATTTCATTTGAAGTCCTAATCGTCTATCTGAACCTTCAAATTTATCAAAATTCCAACGTGGTATTTTCACAATCACATAATCTAAAGTCGGTTCGAATAATGCCGAAGTAGATTTTGTAATTTGATTATTTAATTCATCTAAATGATAACCTAAAGCTAATTTAGCTGCTATTTTTGCAATAGGATATCCTGTTGCTTTACTTGCTAATGCTGAAGAACGCGATACACGTGGGTTAATCTCTATAGCAATAATATCTTCATTTTCATCTGGAGAAACTGCAAATTGCACGTTACACCCACCTGCAAAATCTCCTATATTACGCATCATATGAATAGCCATATCACGCATTTTTTGATACGTTCTATCACTTAATGTCATTGCTGGAGCTACCGTAATAGAGTCTCCTGTATGAATTCCAATCGGATCCATATTTTCAATAGAACAGATTATTACTACATTATCATTTGAATCTCTAAGTAACTCTAACTCATATTCTTTCCAGCCAATTAAAGCTTTATCAATCATAACTTCATGAATTGGAGAAATCTCTAATCCGCGAGTTAGTAATTCATCAAAATCTTCTTCTTTATAAACAAATGAAGCTCCTGCTCCTCCTAAAGTAAACGAGGCTCTAATTATTAAAGGGAATCCAAATTCCTGAGCAATTTCTTTGCCTTTTAAATAAGATGTTGCCGTAGCTTGAGGTGCCATTGGAACACCAATTTTTAGCATCAACTCTCTAAACTGTTCTCTATCTTCAGTAATATTTATAGCGTCAATATTAACACCAATAATTTCTACATCAAAATCTTTCCAAATTCCTTTTTCATCAGCTTCAATACATAAATTTAATGCAGTTTGTCCACCCATCGTTGGTAAAACAGCATCAATTTGTGGATGCTCTTTTAGTATTTGTATCAACGATTTTGTGTTTAATGGAAGTAAGTATATGTGATCTGCCATAGACGGATCAGTCATAATAGTTGCAGGATTAGAGTTTATTAATATAGTTTCTATCCCATCTTCCCTCAACGACCTTAAAGCTTGAGATCCTGAATAATCAAATTCGCATGCTTGACCAATAATGATAGGCCCTGAACCAATAATTAAAATAGATTTTAGTTTTTCGTTTTTCGGCATTTTCTTTCAGTTATATGTTGGATTTTAATTCGTTACAAAAATAGTAATCAGTAGATATAAAAAAAGGCATTACACTTAAGTAACACCTTTTTATTATCAACAATTGTTAATCATTATTTCTTATGTCTAGTTTCAGATGACACAGATAATTTTTTTCTTCCCTTAGCTCTTCTACGTGCTAATACTTTTCTACCGTTAGCAGAAGCCATTCTTTCTCTGAAACCGTGTTTGTTTCTTCTCTTTCTTTTAGAAGGCTGAAATGTTCTTTTACTCATTATCTTAAATCTTTAAATCTGAATTGTAATTTTTATAATGTATTAGGCTACCCTAAAAACCGAGGGCAAATATACAAAGCCTTTATTACTTTGACAAACCTTATTTTAAAAATATTTTTAATTTATTTTTTTGAAGTAAAAAAGCATGTTACACCTTTATTTATTTGGGATAACCATTACTTTTTGTTAAATACAAATACTTATTTTTTAATAAAAATTTAGTTTCTTTGCAGTTGTAAAACAACAAGAAAAGATTGTTTTTAATAAAAAGCATCTAACTATTATTTCAAATTACGCATCATGTACAATAAAATTATAAAACTAATTATTGCAGCAGGTATTATTGCCTATGCCGTTTATCAATTTACCGAAGGTTTTATTGGTAATGGCATTATGTTTATTCTGTTATCTTTAATTTTTGTATTCTTATACTTTAAAAATGAATTTATTTTATTGGCTTTTTTAAGATTACGTAAACAAGATTTTGATGGTGCAAAAAAATGGTTGAGTAAAATTAAAAATCCAGAATCTGCATTAGTAAAAAAGCAACAAGGGTATTACAACTATTTACACGGTTTGATGGTTTCTCAAAGCAATATGAATGAAGCCGAAAAGTATTTTAAGAAAGCTATTACTTTAGGTTTATCTATGGATCATGATTTGGCAATGGCAAAGTTAAATTTATCTGGAATCGCATTTTCTAAACGCAGAAAACAAGAAGCACAAAAACTTTTATCTGAAGCCCAAAAACTTGATAAACAAGGCATGTTGGCTGACCAAATAAAGATGATGAAAGAGAATATGAAGCGTGCAGCTGGACCAAATCAACACTATGGTTCTGGTGGTTCTTTAAGAGCGCAGAAAAGAAGAGGTTAAATTAACGGAGACCAAAGCCTACAATACGATTCTTTTAATTTATCAAAACTCGAACGATTTAAATACGTGTTATAATTTACCTCATTGCTATTTTTCAGATCTTCTAAGAAATGTTTTTTAAGAATTTTACTTTGCTCTACATCATAAATTAAAGTATTTACCTCAAAATTTATATTAAAACTGCGATAATCCATATTAGAAGTTCCAACTGTAGAAAATAAATCATCAACCACCATGGTTTTAGCATGAACAAAGCCTTTGTTGTATTTGTAAACTTTAACGCCTGCTTTTAACAAAGCATCTAAAAAAGAGTTTGAAGCATGCTTTACAATCCAAGAATCTGATTTTTCAGGAACAATTAATCGAACATCAACCCCACTTTTTGCTGCTATTTGTAAAGCTGTTATTATTTGTTCGTTTGGAACAAAATAAGGTGTCGTGATATAAATATAATCATTGGCAGTTACAATGGCAGTAAAAATAACTTCCATAATATTTGCCCAATCTGTATCTGGTCCACTTGCTGCAATTTGTAAAGCGACATCATCCTTATCCATTTCAACCTCTGGAAAAAACGTTTTATAAACTGCTAATTTCTCATCTGAAACAAAATCCCAAGTAGACAAAAAATGAATTTGTAATGATTTTACAGCTTCACCTTCAATACACATATGGGTATCGCGCCAAAACCCTTTCGTTTTGTTTTTATTAAGATATTCGTCTGAAATATTAATTCCTCCAACATAGCCTATTTTACCATCAATTACAGCTATTTTTCTATGATCTCTGTAATTCATTTTTCCTGTGAATTTGGAAAAAAGAACGGGCATAAATGGATGATGTTTTACACCAGAATCAGATAATTTACGCTTCATTCGTGTTGATATTTTACTACCAACATCATCATAAATTAATCTAACTTTTAAACCTTCTTTAGCTTTATCGCAAAGAACATTTAATACTTCTGTGCCAATATTATCATCTTTAACTATATAATATTCTAAATGGATATGATGTTCTGCTTTTTTTAAATCCTTCAGTAAATGTTTGAATTTTTCATCACCATCTTTAAGTATCTTAATTTTATTTTTTAATGTCAATGGCTCTTCATCACTAGTATGCAGCAACTTAACTAATTTTACTTTTTCTTCTAAGTAGTTGTCTACTTTTTTTATTTGTGCTTTATTAAACTCTAATTCTTTATTAATTGATTTTACTACACTTTTATTTAGGATATGCTTTTTGCTAAAGATTTTATTTTTTCGATATTCTTGACCAAAAAGATAATAGACTAGTAATCCTAAAAAAGGAAAGAATACTAAAACAATAATATAAGACAGGGTTTTAGTAGGGTTTATGCGTTTTAAAAAAATAGTAAATACTGCAGATATAGCTAATATATAATTAACTATAACTAATAAATACCAAATGTTTTCTTTTATAAAATCTAGCATTTATGGATTGCTCTGGTAATATCCTTCCTTAGGAATATCAATCTTATAGAGTTTTCTAGATTTATTATTAAGGTGTGGCTCTCGCAACCATGGGTTATGTAGTTTTAATATTTTGTAATTAATACCAAAATTCTGTGCGAACTTAGAAAAATCTGTAACTGCCGAATCTACCTCTACTTTATAAGTTGGTATATTTTTATATAAATCTTTTTCTCTAAAATTAAAACCATATTTATCAGGATTAGACAAAATTTCTTTTAGAGCTACAATTCTAAACAAATAACGACCTGTTTCTTCACCTAATAATAAATCATAATAATTATTTACATTTTGTGCTTTTAAGCGTCTAGACATTCCTGCATTACCGCCATTGTATGCAGCAGCTGCAAGTGTCCAAGAGCCTAATTTATCTTTAGCTTTTTTTAAATATTTACAAGCAACTTCGGTTGCCTTTATTAAGTTATAACGTTCATCTACATTAGTATTAATTTCTAAACCGTTTTCTCGTCCTGTAGATTTCATTATTTGCCAAACCCCTCTAGCGCCAGCGGGAGACACAGCATTTGTTAATCCGCTTTCTATAACTGCTAAATACTTAAAATCGTCTGGAATACCATGTTTTTCTAAAATAGGTTCGATAATTGGAAAATACTTTTTAGCTCGCTTAAACATTAACAATCCGTTAGATTGCCAATAGGTATTAACTAACAATTCTCTATCCATACGCTCAAAAATATCTGGGTTATTTAATGGGATGGGTTCGCCAGCAAAATTCAAATCATCAGGAACTTGTAATGCATAAACATTATAATCGTTTATTAGTTTTGTTTCAAAATTTTCATCAGTAGGCGCGTCTTGCAAGGCATAAATAAATAATGCGCATAAACTTAATAATCCTACAAAGGCTAAGGCTTTCTGTATTATCTTCATGTTTAAAAAGTTTTGTTTAAAGTTAAAATTTTAAATTAGTTATCTAAAATTATTTGGGGTAAATTTTCATTAAACCATTTATATTTATTTATAATCATAATATGTGTACCCCCTTTTACGGTAATACAATTTGATATATTTTTTATAGGAAATACATTATCGCTATCACCATGAATATGTATTATTTCCAGATTATACTTGTCTTGATTCCAGCATATCATATTCTTTATTGCCCAGCTTAAATATTTACTATCATTAACTGATAAATACTTTTTATACAGCTCTAAACGTTTAGTAACATTACTGCCAAAAGCGTATTTTGCAAAAGCATCAATATTACTGGCAAGCTTTGTTGGTATTAACTTATAAGCTTTTGTAGCTTTAGCAATTAGCATACGTTTTGGTAACTCATGTATCGATTTCACACTAGATACAATTATGAGTTTTCTAACCTTGATATGCTTATTAATTTCTTGAACTAACACGCCTCCAAACGACACTCCAAGTAGTACAATATTGTCGTGTTTAATGTTTTTTGAAAGTCGTAAAGCATAATCGTTTAACGATTCTTTCTCTAATGGAATTATCCATTCTAATACATGAATTTTAAATTGATTTTCTGGCAACTTAATATATTCGAAAATTTTGGGGCTTGCTGCCATTCCTGGCATTAAATACACATGTATTATCTCTTGACACATAAGGTTTTAACCTTTAATTCTATTGACGGTAATGTTTTTTTTTGTACTTTTGCACAAAGTTATATAAATAGCGCTCGCTATTTTAAAGATTCCTAAGAAATAAAATAAAATTCATTATGGTTGATGCTGCAGAATTAATAGACAATGATTTTTTACGTCAGTTTGAAATTAAAATTGATAATCATTTGGCAAAAATTGAATATTCATTACAAGAACGCAAGATTTTTTTAACCAAACTTATTATTCCTGAGGGCATTAAAGACGAAGACTTTAAAAAAGAATTTTTAGCACTTGTTTTTGAACAAATTGAAGGACGTAACTTAAGTGTGGTTCCTACAAGCCCTGAAATTGCTAAGTTTGTAAGAAGTAACAGAAAGTATAAACGAATGCTTCCTGTTGGACTAAGAATATAAATATTATAATTTAAGAAATTAAAAAAACTCTGGAAATTTTAGTTTCCGGAGTTTTTTGTTTTATAGGGCTAGTTCTTTTACAAACTCAATCCTCACCAATCCATCGTCATCAATCTTTGTTAATTTAACTTCATGTAAAGTATTTACCAATTCTGGATTCCAAGGTACTTTAACTTTTACATAATTTTCAGTAAAACCATAAATATAACCTTCTCTATTTTCGCTTTCAAACAATACTGTTCTAGTGCTTTCTATTTGACTTTCGTAAAAAGCACGACGTTTTTTAACCGATAAACCTCGTAGCATTTTACTACGTTTATTTCTCACATTCATTGGCACCACGCCATTCATATTTACAGCTTCGGTATTATCGCGTTCAGAATAAGTAAACACATGCAAATACGAAATATCTAACTCGGTTAAAAAATTATAGGTTTCTAAAAAATGTTCGTCAGTTTCACCAGGAAACCCAACAATAACATCAACACCTATACAGGCATGCGGCATTACTTCTTTTATTTTTGATACGCGATCAATATATAATTCGCGCATGTAGCGACGTTTCATTTTTTTAAGAATCTCATTACTTCCAGATTGTAATGGAATATGAAAATGCGGTACAAATGCACGAGATTTTGAAACTAAATCGATGGTTTCATTTTTTAAAAGATTAGGCTCAATTGATGAAATTCGTAAACGCTCAATACCTTCAACTTTATCTAACTCTGTAACTAAATCTAAAAAGGTATGCTCGTGTTTTTTGTTACCAAATTCACCTTTACCGTAATCGCCAATATTTACACCCGTCAAAACAATTTCTTTTATGTTCTGCTTCGATATGTCTTTAGCATTTTTCAAAACATTTTCTAACGCATCACTACGAGAAATACCTCGTGCCAATGGAATAGTACAATAGGTGCATTTATAATCGCAGCCATCTTGTACTTTTAAAAATGCACGCGTTCTATCTCCTATTGAATAAGAACCAACATAGAAATCAGCATCTTCAATTTCGCAAGAATGTACTTCTCCAAAATCATTTTTAGAAAGGTCGTTTAAATAATCTGTAATCTTAAATTTCTCAGTAGCACCAAGCACCAAATCTACCCCATTAACATTGGCTAATTCTTGTGGTTTAAGCTGTGCATAACAACCAACAGCAGCAACAAAAGCCTCAGGATTTGCTTTTTGAGCTTGCTTTACAATGGTTTTAAAACGCTTGTCTGCATTTTCGGTAACCGAGCAAGTATTAATAACATAAATATCTGCTTTTTCAGAAAAATCGACACGATTAAAACCTTCTTCACTAAAGTTTCTAGCTATGGTTGATGTTTCAGAAAAATTAAGTTTACAACCTAAAGTATAAAATGCTACTTTCTTTTTCATTGATTCGTTTTGATTTTCACGTAAGTGCAAATCTTGTTATACTACCTGTTTCTATTAAAAGACTGCAAATTTACAACTAATAAGTTATATTGAAAAACGGAAATATTTAAACATAAATTCTATTCATTTACTGGGTTTAAGCTAAGCTAGGAAAGATTTATTTTACCACCATATTTTTCTACTTGTTCTTGCTCGAATTCTTTTTCGTTTATAATTCCAAAAACAATTAAATAAACAGCAATACCATAAAAAAACATAATTAGAAAATCTTGAATGGGTAATGAAAATTTGAAAATTCTTATTGCCAACATGCCTTCTCCTATAGAGTATAGCACAGTGCCAACAAACACATAAAGATAACTTTTATTACTATACACGTCTTGTCTTAAATACGCAAATTGCATCATTAATAAAGTTATAAAAAAGCTGAATAATGCAGGTATTAGAAAATTACCGAGGTCTTCATAAAGAAACCATATTAAAAACATGGTATAAGCAAACATAATTAGGGTAAACGGAATTAATCTTGAAACGTTAAAATCTTTTCTATGTGAAAATTTTATACTAAGAAATATTTTTGCTGCAGAAAAAAAGAATAAACTCAATCCCAAAAGAATAATATTGCTATGAATAATATTAAGCAAATCCCCAATAAGAAAAAATACCAATGCCAAGAACACACATAAATGTTTTTTGTAATTACCTCCAACCCTATTAAAGTAAAAATACCCTATTAAAAGAAGTAATATAAAAGGTTTGGACATAAATCGATATGGAAATGGAGAACAATTTAATTTTACAACAATATCAATTAACAGCACTAAAAAATAAAGTAATGCGAATTTTTTATGACTCGAAAAGATATATTTTATCATTATTGGGGCAATGATGAATTATCGACTAAAATAACAAAAAAATCGATTAAAAGCTAATTTGTTGTAAAATAACACATATCACCAATATATTTTCCTTCTTTTAGTTTAGATGAAAAGTAATATGTTTTGTTTTGCAGATTTATAATTAAAGAAAATCGTCTTTTGTGCTGTCTATGAGTTTTGACATTTTTTTAGCTTGAAAAAACGTAAAGATTCCAGTATAATATAAGATAATAAAATAGCTTCTTTTATAAAAAAGATTTAAAAATAAACATATCATTTTGAATTTGAATACATTAATAGTAAGTCAGTATTTAAATTTATCTCTAAACTAATTTCTTCTATACTTTTTTGTTTCTTCAAACACATGTTCAAATATCGCTTTATCTTGTTCTGAAAACTCTAAACCTCTCCTAGCCATAACAATGCTAGCTACCTCAAAAGCTTTTTTAGTCAAGTAAGTTGTAAAACCAGCATTTCCGCCCCAACTAAAACTAGGTATAAAGTTTCTAGGAAAACCACTACCGAAAATATTGGCACTTACCCCAACAACGGTTCCTGTATTAAACATAGTGTTTATACCACACTTACTATGATCTCCCATGATAAGTCCACAAAACTGTAATCCTGTTTTAGCAAAACCTTCGGTTTTATAATCCCACAAACGCACTTCGGCATAATTATTTTTAAGATTAGAGTTATTGGTATCTGCTCCCAAATTACACCATTCGCCTATTACAGAATTCCCTAAATAACCTTCGTGCCCTTTATTTGAATTTTGAAAAAGCACTGAGTTTTTTATTTCGCCTCCTACTTTACAATAAGGTCCAATAGTAGTAGGTCCATAAATTTTGGTGCCCATTTTTATTCCAGCACTTTCACATAATGCTAATGGTCCGCGCACAAGCGCACCTTCCATTACCTCGGAGTTCTTTCCTATATATATTGGCCCACTGCTTGCGTTTAGTGTTGCGAATTCTAAAGAAGCACCTTT
Source organism: uncultured Wocania sp. (assembly GCF_964021735.1). Lineage (NCBI taxonomy): Bacteria > Pseudomonadati > Bacteroidota > Flavobacteriia > Flavobacteriales > Flavobacteriaceae > Wocania > uncultured Wocania sp. The sequence continues at coordinate 24,748 of NZ_CAXIBN010000021.1, forward strand.
CTCTATAAAAATATTTTCTGATGCAATGATGTTATTACTCGAAGGAATAGGTTGAGATTTTCTATCTTTAGTTATTAAATTAAAGTCTTCTTGAATAGCCTCTCCGTTTTTAGAAAAAATATCCCAAGTGTGTTCTATTTTTATAACATCAGAATTAAATTCTATTGTATCATAAGCATCAAAATCAACTTCTTCTTGAGAAGCTTTAGTGTAAAAAGCAATAACATTTTCCTCATTAAAAATTGCTTGATTTTCCTTTAAGCCTTTTACAAGATTTACTAAATTTTTGTTTGGTAAATAGGAGGCGTTTATCATTATGTTTTCGTCCATCTCTACCATAGGATATTTATCTGATAAATAATCTTCGGTTACTGTGGTTATTGTCGAACCCAAATAAGTCTCCCATTTTTCTCGAATAGTTAAAATACCTACTCTAATATCAGCAACGGGTCTTGTAAAAGTAAAAGGCAATAAATTATTGCGAGAAGGACCATCAAAAAGAATATAATTCATCTATAATTACATTTAGAAAGCCCAAATATAAACATTAGTACAAGTACTTGTATCGCATTTTGGCTAGTAAAATAGTAGGTTATCGTTGTGTTCGAGAACATAAAAAATAAACAATAAAAAAAAGCCTTTCATGAAATATGAAAGGCTTTAATATATTTATATAACGAGATTTATTTTTTAAACTTAGCGTACTTAGTTTTAAATTTATCAATACGACCAGCAGTATCTACTAATTTAGATTTACCTGTGTAATATGGGTGAGATGTTCTTGAAATCTCCATTTTAACAAGCGGATATTCAACACCATCAACCTCTAAAGTTTCGTTAGTATTTGCAGTAGATTTAGTTAAAAACACATCGTCGTTAGACATGTCTTTAAATGCTACTAATCTATAATTTTCTGGATGTATACCTTTTCTCATCGCTAAACGCTTTTTATTCTTTATAATTTTCGAGCTGCAAATTTAAGCATTTTTTATAAATGAGCAATACTTTTTAAAATTTTTTATTACTAACAAAAATGTAACGTTTTATTATCTTTGAATACTAACTAATCAACTAACAAATTAAATAATATATT
>NZ_CAXIBN010000022.1:0-25345 GCF_964021735.1 uncultured Wocania sp.
CTTTTTGCAAATTAATATATGACGCATTGTTGATATAAAATTGGTCTTTTGCTGGATTTGGGTATATTTTTATGGCTTCTGTTAATTCATTTTCATTAACACTTAACGGACACGAGGCATTTGTCATTAATGCAAGTGAACAAACCATTGCACCCTCGCTTCTACCTTGTATATTGTTAGCGGCTGTACTGTTATTTGCTCCAATTACTCTTTGGTATTCAAAATTTTGAAGTGTATAATTCATAACATCATTTCCATTATTTACTGGTGTAGAATTATCAATAATATGGTCCAACTGATGTCCATGACCCAACTCGTGTAATGCAACACTTTCAAAATCCCATTGTTCAAAAGCAATTCCTAAAGGATCACTCCCAAAATACCATGACTCCATAGCTGGTGTAATAGGGTCATTAATGTCACTATCAAATACTATGTCTAATTCTGAAACATACCATTTGAAAGGTGAAGGTCCACAACCCGAATACCATGAAAAACAAGCACCTAAAATATCATCATTCATCGTTATATCTTCAAGTTCAGTCCCATTATCAAACCTTATAACATTAGTCCCATCTCCTTCATCTGGCTCTCCATCCATATTACCATCAGCCATAGTATCATTACCAATAATGTCTACAATTGTCGCGGTATCACTGATTACCCAATTTACTCCTGTTTCACAAACCCAATTATTAAAAGCGCGCTCAAATGCTGCTTTAGCACCAGGGTGTTCTGTATCATTAAAAAAATCTGTTTGCATTTCCCATGTATAACCTCCTGCTCCATTTTGATTATAATGCTGAACTTGATAAGCAAGTTCCCCTTCTCCGTAATCTCCTTCAACGTTACTTTCCGAATATAAGACAGTTAAATTCGCAGAAGAAACCGCAACACCTGGAATTGGAGTAATTCCATCTGTTACTTGAATTTTTCCAGTCCCTGCAGCAGAAGGAACTTCAACTGTAATTTGAGTATCCGACCAAGTTAATACTTGACTATCTAAAGCATCAACATAAGTCGCACCTCCGTCATTAGCATTACTAAATCCAACTTTTCCTTTTACCCCACCAAAACCAGAACCACTAATTGTAAGCACTTCTTTAGTCCCTGCCGTTACCGCTGTAAGAGGGAAAGTTATTGAGCTAGGAACAAAAGAGTTTTTTGATTGATTTGATTTAGAGTAATCATTAGTTTTAAACTCTGATACTTCAATATAACTAGATTTTGTATAATTCATTATTTCATCATAAAATGAATTTGAAATTCCTTTCTTTTTACTAAAGGGGTTTGCAGCAATGTTATCATATAAATTATACCTATAAAATCCTTGTGACGAACCATAAGGTCTAAACTCTTTTTTTGCTAGTTTATCCTTTTTTAAATAAGCTGATACATTACTTTTTTGCAAAGTAAAAACACCAACATCTCCTTTATAAAGTTTTAAGCTTGGATTTACGGTTAAATTTTTTAAACCAACTGTTCCTCCTAGTGTAATAACATCAACTATTGTAGTTGGTTCTCCTTTAAAAACTTTATAAACTTCAACTGTGTTTTTTGTATATATAAGTCCGTTATCTGTATTCCAAAAAGATTTTTTTGCAATCACTTTCCCCTCTACAACCAAACTCGATTTATCAATTTGTTGCTGTAAGGATGTTTCTCTAAGCATCTTTTGTGCAAATAGATTTTCAGTCATAAATAAACTGAATAGTAATGTAACAAGCAAAGTAATTTTCTTCATCATCTTAAGTTTTAGTGTTATTGTGAAATTAAAAAACTAAATCTAATAGCTTGTAAATTAATCTATTGCTAATTTAGTTTTTAAAAAATTTGAGGGATTACCAAATATAACAAATAATTATACATGATTTATTTAGATTTGCTACATTTAGCAAACTTAATATATAGTTAACATGAAATATCATTTAATAAATTCAAATCTCTTTATAAGAAACAGAAAAAATTTTGCTTCGAACATGAAGCCTAATAGTTTAGCTGTTTTTAATTCAAACGACATCTATCCAATAAGCGCAGATAGCACCATGCCTTTCGAGCAACATCGTGATATTTTTTATTTAAGTGGCGTAGACCAAGAGGAAAGCATCTTAGTTTTATTTCCAGATTGCCCAAAAGAAAGTCATCGTGAAATTCTATTTTTAAAAGAAACTAACGAACATATTGCTGTTTGGGAAGGCGAAAAGCTAACCAAAGAAAAAGCGTTTGAAACCTCAGGAATTAAAACTGTTTACTGGTTACAAGACCTAGAAAAAATTATGTTTGAACTTATGACGCAATGCGATACCGTTTATATAAATACTAACGAGCATTATAGAGCAAATGTTGAAACCGAAACTCGCGAAGATCGTTTTACAAAATGGTTAAAAGATAAATATCCTGCACATGCGGTAGCCAAAAGCAACCCTATTTTACAACGCTTACGCTCAGTTAAAGATCAAATAGAAATTGATTTATTGCAACAAGCTTGTAATATTACCGAAAAAGGATTCCGTCGTATTTTAAACTTTGTAAAACCTGGGGTTTGGGAGTATAATATTGAAGCAGAATTTATGCATGAGTTTTTAAATAATCGCTCAAAAGGATTTGCTTATACACCAATTGTCGCTTCTGGAAACAATGCTAATGTATTACATTATGTTGAAAATAACCAACAATGTAAAACAGGCGATTTAATTTTATTAGATGTTGGAGCTGAATATGCTAACTATTCTAGTGATATGACTAGAACTATTCCCGTTTCTGGTAAGTTTTCTGAAAGACAAAAAGCTGTTTATAACGCTGTTAATCGCGTAAAAAATGAAGCAACTAAAATGCTTGTTCCTGGAACTATTTGGGCAGATTACCATGTTGAAGTTGGTAAATTAATGACCTCTGAATTATTAAGTTTGGGTTTACTTGATAAAGCCGATGTGCAAAACGAAGACCCAAACTGGCCAGCGTATAAAAAATATTTTATGCACGGTACAAGCCACCACATGGGATTAGACACACATGACTACGGTATTTTAACAGAACCTATGCAAGCCAATATGGTGTTTACTGTTGAACCAGGTATTTATATCCCTGAAGAAGGTTTTGGTATTCGATTAGAAGATGATGTTGTGATTCAAAACAATGGAGAACCTTTTAATTTAATGCGAAATATTCCTATTGATGCAGATGAGATTGAAGATTTAATGAACTCATAAAAATAAATGAGGGTCGTTTAAAAACGACCCTCAAACTACAACACTAAAAACTGCAATTTACATGTGTTTTTATAGAGTGACTAATTCAAATAAATAACCATTTAGCTTTCTTAGTGTTTTAACTTTATCGTTAGCATTTATTAATAGAGAGATATTATTTTTACTTCCGCCGTAAGAAATCATTCTTATTTTTACATCTTTTAAAATTTTAAATAACTTGTAAGTATACTCATGATTTACAACTGAATGCCCTACTAAACAAACAATGCTTTGGTTTTTATCAACCTCAATCAATGCAAATTTTTCGAGTTCAGCAACTATTTTATCTAAATTTCTATCATTATCAATTGTAAGTGAAACGGCAACTTCAGATGTTGTAATCATATCAATAGACGTTTCATAAACTTCAAAAATCTCAAAGACTTTCTTTAAAAACCCATGAGCTTGAAGCATCCTTCCAGATTTAATTTTAATAGCCGTAATATTATCTTTAGCAGCAATGGCTTTAATACCATTTTCTGATGTAATACTAGAAATTAATGTCCCATGAGCCTCAGGGTTCATAGTGTTTTTTAAGCTTACTGGTATGTTGTATTCTCTAACTGGTGTAACGGTTTGCGGGTGTAATATTTTTGCTCCAAAATAGGCTAATTCTGCAGCTTCATCATAAGACAAATTTGAAATTGGTTTGGTGTTTTCAACATACCTCGGGTCGTTGTTATGCATCCCATCAATATCTGTCCAAATTTGCACTTCTTCAGCTTTTATTGTAGCACCTATTATTGTTGCTGTATAATCGCTTCCGCCACGTTGTAAGTTTGATATTTTATCATCAGCATCTAAACAAATAAAACCTTGTGTTATATAAATATCTGAAGTTTTGGCAGTATTAAAAACAGTTTCAAAATGTTTTTTTATATAAGGCAAATCGGGTTCTTTAGTAGCATCAATTCGCATAAAATTTAAGGCTGGCAATATTGCAGAACGAATACCTTCTTGTTTTAAATAGCAGTTGAATATATAGGTTGAAAGTAATTCTCCTTGAGCTAAAATTGTGTTTTCTAATACGTTTGAAAACGGTTTATAAGTTGAGTTTATTAACAAACTAAAAATATCTGAAACATAATTTTTTGTTTCATTATTTAAAGTTTTATCTATTAAAAGCTCATCAATTGTTAGGCTATAAGTTTCATGGAGCTTGTGTATTTTATTAATAGCCTCATTTGAGTTTTCATCTTTAATATGGTTTGCAATAGCAACCAGCTCATTTGTGGTTCCTGACATTGCCGATAAAACAACAATTTTCTTATTGCCATCATTAATAATATTCTTAACGTTTGTAATGTTTTTTACAGACCCAACCGATGTGCCACCAAACTTTAATACTTTCATTCTTATTGATTTAATCAATGTAAAATTATAACTCATTTCTTCAATAAAGATATTTTTACAAAAAAACGTTTATATTTGCACAAATTGTTATATAATTAACATGAAAACTGTATCAAACTGTGTAGAAGACATACTAATTTCGCAGCCTTATTTAGAAGAAGCTTTATCTAGAAACATCATAAATTTTAGTGCTTTGGCTATAGAGCTAACTAAACCGATTAGCGAAATGCTTAAAAAAGAGGTGAAACCAGGAGCTGTTATGATGGCTTTAAGGCGCTATAATCCGCCAGTAACCTTATCTAATTCTGCAAAAATGAAGCGCATGCTTCAGAATTTAGGCGATATTACTGTACGTTCTAATTTAACTGATTTTACTGTAAAAAATTCGAATACTTTAATACATAATCATGCCAAAGTGTTAGAAAAAATAGACGATGAATCTAAATTATTTTACACCTTTACTAGAGGTATTCACGAAAGCAATATGATTATTTCTAGCAGCTTAAAAGACTTCATAAAACTGCATTTAAAAAACGAAAAATTTCTTGCGGTACAAGATAATTTATCGGCAATAACCATAAACTTACCTCAAGACAACTCGAAAATTGCGGGATTATATTATCATTTTTTTAAGCGGTTAGCGTGGGAAGGTGTAGTGCTTTACGAAGTAATTTCAACCACAAATGAGTTTACTATACTGGTTGAAGATGAATATGTTGACAAAGCTTTTACAGCAATTAAAAGGGTGAAAAATTAAAAAGACACTCAAAAAAATGAGTGCCTTTTCAACTATTAATCAATCACCATCAAACCAATTATTTTACAACCAAAGTATATTCTGGAGTTTTATTAAACGGACAGAAATACTTGTATGTCCCTTTTTTAAGCGTTACCTCTTTTGAAGATTCTGTTTTACCATGCTTCACCATTTGAGAAACATAAGCATCAGCAATATGATTTTCAGGCTTAGATCCATCTTTACCATCTTCAATTAATACTAACCCTACTTCTGGTGCTGCATTGTTATTTGTTACATTAAACACATATATCCCTTCGGTAAGTGTTAATGCCTTTTGTGTAAACTCACCTTTTGTTTGTTCAAAAGACACCGTTTTAACAACTGTTTTATTCATTTTGTCTTGTGCAGTAGCGGTTATTGTAAAGGCTACTAAAAATAATCCTACTATTAAATTTTTCATTGTTTTCATTTTTAAATTCTATTTTGGTTTTTATTTAAATATTTAGTTTGATGTTACTGTAAATTTCCCAGCTTCAACACTTGGAAAATCTACTTCAGTTTCAGCTATATGGTTTACATAATTTGTTAATGTGTTAGATACTACATTTAAAATAATCTCTAAAATGTCGCCATCATTATAACCAGCTTCTTTTACTGATTGAATAGCTTCCGAAGAAACTTGACCTCTATTTTTTGTTACTGTTTGTGCAAATTGCAAACCTGCTTGTGTTTTAGCATCGGTTGCAATTCCTTGCCTGTTTTGCTCTGTTTCCTCAATAGTTAAACCATTCATTTTCCCAATGGTTGTATGCGCAGATAAGCAATAATTACATGCGTTTTCTTCGGCAATTGCTAATGCTAATTGCTCTCTAAATTTGTTGCTAAAGTTTCCGCTTGCGGTTAACTCGCCCAAACTTAAATAGGTTTGTAACGTTGCTGGTGAGTTTCCAAATACTTTAATTAAATTTGGAATAAAGCCTAATTTATTTTGAACTGTGTTAAATAATTCTTTAGATTTTCCTGCTGTTGTTTCTGGGTTTAATGTTTCAATTCTTGTGCTCATAATTTCTATTCTTTAATTATTGTTTAATTTATTTACTTATGTTTTTGCATTCGCACAATTGTCTCTCGGGGAAATTTTCATCGTATTCTTGATAACCCCAACAATTTGGACATTGTTTATTTTCTGTTGTCATAATCACTTTGTTTTTAATTACAATGCAAATATGCAACCGATAGTAAGGTGAAAAAATGGACAAAAGTTCCTAATACTAGGACAGACTAGTTTTTATAATCTTTTTTGAACTGAAGTGGTGATTTTGAAGTCGCTTTTTTAAAGAAACGCGTAAAATATGCCGAATCGTTAAAACCTAAATGGTAAGCTATCTGTTTTACAGAATTGGTTGAATAAATAAGTTGACGTTGTGCTTCCAATATAATTCTATTTTTTATAAAACCACTCGGAGTTTGAGTTCCTATTTTTTGAAAGTGTTTGGTTAACGATTTTGGAGAAACTCCCAAACGATTTGCATAATTGGTTACCGAATGTAATGTTTTAAAATTCTGCTCTACTAATAGACTGAAATCTTTAAAGAGTTTTGTTTCGTCATTATTTTTTATAATATGATGCTCCTTTTTTATGCGAACAGAATGAATTATAAATTGTTTTAAATATGCTTGAAGCATATCGTATTGTGCAGTTACATCCTCTTTTTTAAATTCGTCAATCAAGCTTTCTAAAATAAAATTAAGTTTATTTGTATCGCTTTCACAAGGTTTTATAAAAGGTGTTTCGTATACGTTATTAAAAAGTATTCCATTACAAGCCACTTCTTTATCATGCGCTTGAATACAATAGAAATCGCGAACAAAAGTTAGTTTATATGCTTCTTTTATTTTTTCAGATTCAACTGAAAACACTTGCCCTGGAGATAAAAAGAAAAGTACATTATCATCAAAAGCATAACTTTCAAAATCTATATTATAAACACCTTTTCCATCTTTAATCCAATAGATATTATAGGCATCTATTTGTTCAGGATTATTAAATACACAAGCTTTTTCAAATTGAATAACGCTTAGAGAAAATATATCTTTATAAGAATAGGTTGAAATATCTTGAACTGCCATACATCAAATTAATTAGATGTAGCTTTAGTCGTAAAAGTTTTAATATTTAACACTAAAAATGTAATTAATGCTGGAAGTATCCAACCCAAATTTTGGCTAGCTAAAGGCATTACACTTTTAACATATTCTAGATGAGTTGAATTAATAATGAATCCTAAAAAATCTGGAATGCTAAAAATAAAAGTGGTTAAAACAACACCTCTAAAAACTAGTTTTGATGCCAATTTTTCTGGAATAACATTCAATAAAATAAGCACAATACACAATGGATAAATAAACATTAAAGCAGGTAGCGCTACATCTATAATATACTTAACTTGCATTTGCCCAACTAATATCCCAACTAAACAACATATAATAGTTGTAATTAAATAAGCCTTTTGAGATTCCTTAAAATAGGTCTTAAAAAAATCTGCAATACTTACAATAATAGCAACAGCTGTAGTAAAACAAGCCAAAGCAACTAACACACTTAAAAATGTAGACCCAACATTTCCTAAAGTTTTTGTAGCCAAACCAGAAAGGAGATTGGTTCTAGAAATACCGCTATCAAATTGCCCATTATAAAACGCTCCAATGGCAATTAAACCTGCATAAATAACAAATAGCCCTGTCATTGCTATAAGTCCAGATTTTGCAACCATCTTTCTTTTTTCAATAAAAGATAACTTGTTTTTAGAGTTGTTTATTGAAACCAATACAACACCCCCCATAATCATACCTGCCATAGCATCATATGTTTGGTAGCCTTCCAACAATCCACTTATTATAGGGAGTTCAAAACTTGAAGGACTCATAGTTGTTTCAGCAGAAAAAACACCAACAACAATAATCGCCAATACTATTAAAACAATTATGGGCGTTAAATATTTACCAAGAATGCTTAATGCTTTGTTCCGATTCATCACAAAAATAAATGCTAATACAAAATAAACAATGCTAGTAAGTAATGCGCTTGTATCAAAAAAAGGTGCAATCGCCATTTCATGAGTCACAGCCGCTGTTCTAGGGCAAGGTAGCGCAATAGTAATGGCATACATGCAAAAGCAAAAAATTAAACTAAAAAGCGGAGATACTTTTTTACCAAAATCAAACATGGTGCCTTGTAGTCTGGCATGTGCAAAAATTGCCAATAACGGAATTATAGTTGCCGATGTAATAAAACCCAAAGCAACCAACCACCAATCTGCACCTGAATTAAACCCTAATAACGGTGGCAAAATTAAATTTCCTGCGCCAAAAAATCCAGCAAATAATGCAAAGCCAAATACAAAGGTTTCTTTAGTTTTATTCATGGCATGGTTTATATTTGTCTAATATAGTTTAAAAATGATTTTAGAGTACAAAGGCATCAATATTTTTTATACCGATGAAGGCAAAGGGCAAGCCATTGTTTTGCTTCACGGTTTTTTAGAAAACTCAAATATGTGGCATGATTTTCTGCCAGAATTAACAAAAAAAAACAGAGTTGTTTGTATTGATTTATTGGGGCATGGGCAAACAGGTTGCATAGGCTATATACATTCCATGGAACTTATGTCTGAAGCCGTTGAGACCGTTTTAAATCATTTAAAAATTAAACAATCTACTTTTATTGGGCATTCTATGGGTGGTTATGTAGCACTCGCTTTCGCGGAAAAAAATCCAGATGCCATCATAGGTTTATGTTTGATGAATTCAACTGCCGAAAAAGATTCAAAAGAAAAAAAAGAAAATAGAGATAGAGCCATTATAACAGTAAAACAAAACCATAAAACATTTATTAGAATAGCAATTAATAATTTATTTAGACCAAAAAACAGAGCTATATTTATTAATGAAATAAAGCAAATAGTTGCTGAAGCTTTACAAACACCTTTACAGGGCATTATTGCTGCTTTAGAAGGCATGAAAATTAGACCGAATAGAGAAGCTGTTTTAAGCTCAAACAAATTTAAGGTAATGATGATAATCAGTAAAAAAGATCCTGTTTTAAATTACAATTCATTGGTATTACAAGCAAAAAAAGCGCGTATAAAAGTAGTAGAATTTCCTGATGGACATATGTGCCATATTGAGAATAAAGACGAATTCTTACACAGAATAATGCATTTCATCGAAAATTAATATCATTTTATCGTTTTTATTATTTATTTTCCCTATGTTTATTGTCCCTAAAAATTTAACCCATGAAAAAAAATACTAACAAACCTACTTTTATCCCAAAAATGTACTGCAATCTTTTTGGGCATGATTATCAAGTAACTAAAAAAGTGACTTATCATGTTAAGGAGTACACTTGTAAACACTGCAAAAAAGAATTAACTACAAACAGCAACGGCAATTTAATAGAGCTAACCCCTAAGTTTAAGGAGATTAATGCCATACTAAGTCGTATTCATGCTTCAAGAACACAACGTTTAAAGGAAAAATCATTCGCTTCGTCGATTTATTAACATTCTATTGATAACTTTAACGGCTTTTTAATACATTTAAAGTCTCTCCATTAAAATAGTATTGATTAATAGTTAAAGTTTATGAAAAGCATTCATTGTAAGATGTTTGGACATGATTTAGAAATAGCACGAGAAGTTACTTATCATGTCAAAGAATATACCTGTAAAAATTGTAGAAAAGAATTTACAACCAGTAGTTCTGGTAACTTAACAGAACTTACTTCTAAATATAAGGAAATAAATAAAGTTTTAGAATATATCCACAAAAAACGCATTTCTAGAACTAACCGAAAAAACCTTAATCCTAATTTACTCGTCTTTAAGCATTAAAATTTTTCCACCCTTGCGCCTTTATTGGTATTCTTGTTTCGGCTCTAGTAATTAAATGTATGCCTGCGCTTTCTTCTTTTATATGACCAATTATTGAAAAATTTGGATTCGCTTTAATCTTTGGATAATCCTCTTGAGAAATTGTGAATAACAATTCATAATCTTCGCCTCCATTTAAAGCAACTGTTGTACTATCAATATTAAATTCTTCGCAAGTAGAAATAACCTGAGGATCCAACGGGATTTTTTCTTCATACAAATCACAACCCACTTTACTCTGTTTACAAATATGAATAATTTCAGATGACAAACCATCGCTAATATCAATCATAGCAGTTGGTTTTAGCTTCAAATTACTCAATAATTTAACAATATCTTTTCGAGCTTCAGGTTTTAATTGACGCTCAATTATATAAGAATAAGGATCTAAATCTGGTTGATTATTGGGGTTTACTTTATACACTTCTTTTTCTCTCTCAAGCACTTGCAAGCCCATATACGCAGCACCCAAATCGCCTGAAACTACAAGTAGATCATTTGGTTTTGCTCCGTTTCTATAAACTTCAATATCATTTTCAACCTCACCTATAGCAGTAACAGAAATTAACAAACCTGTTGTAGATGATGTGGTATCTCCTCCAATAACATCAATATCATAAATATTTGCTGCAGTTTCTATGCCAGCATACAAATCTTCAAGAGCTTCAAGCGGAAACCTGTTAGATACCGCAATAGAAACCGTAATTTGTGTAGCCATAGCATTCATAGCAAATACATCAGATAAATTAACAATTACCGCTTTGTAACCCAAATGTTTAAGCGGCATATAACTTAAATCGAAATGCACTCCTTCAACAAGTAAATCGGTTGTAACAACAATCTTACTATTTTTAACCTCTAAAACCGCTGCATCATCACCAATACCTTTGATGGTCGATTTATGTTTAATTTTAAAATTTTTAGTTAAATGCTCAATAAGTGCAAACTCACCTAAATCGCTTAATTGTGTGCTTTGTTGATTTTTATCTTCTATCATACTGCAAAAGTAAGAAGCTATTTTTATTAATTGGCATGCTTTTAATATTATAACATTAAAAAGAAGTCATTTTTTCAAGGTTAGAGCATTCAATTTTAACATTAAAATCGATGAGCTGTCAGTCTTTTTAACTAATATTAAACTAACTTTGCTGTTAATCTTGTTTACCTAAATTATTATTTATTAGATATTTAAGATTATAATATATCCTAAAAATAGTTCGTTTTAATATAATGCTATGATATTAAAATAGAAATTGAAAAAGAATAATTAAAAAATTGCAAAACTATGACCCGGTCTATAAAAAGTACTAATGTTCTAAAAATTTTAATTTTAGGATGCTTTTTGTTCTCAACTACTTTTTCTTGTGATAATGAAACTGTAGAATCTGCTGTAATAATTGACACAGATAATGATGGTATTGAAGAAAGTTTAGACAACTGCCCTTCTATTGCAAATCCAGATCAAGCAGATGCAGATAGTGATGGCATAGGTAATTTATGTGACAGCGATTTTATTAATCCCAATACTCCAGCTGCTATTTGCGAAAATGGTTTTGCAGGCATTTATCCTTGTAAGGATTACGATTTAATGGCGCATTTGCCAATAAATACTTTTGGTGCTTCAGAAGGAAATGATTCTTGGGGTTGGACAGACCCATCTACGGGTAATGAGTATGTGTTATTAGCCACGGATACAAACGTTGCTTTTATTGATATTACTGAACCTACAAACCCAATTTACCTAGGTAATGTCCCAACAGAAACCGTTGCTAATTCTTGGCGTGATGTTAAAGTATATAAAGACCATGCCTTTATAGTTGCCGATAATGTTGGTGCTCATGGTATGCAAGTGTTTGATTTAACACGTTTACGCAATGTTGAAAATCCCCCTGAAACGTTTACTACTGATGCTGTTTATACTGGAGTTGGAAGTTGCCATAATATAGTAATTAACGAGGAAGAAGGTTTCGCTTATTTAGTAGGCTGTAACACCTATAGTGGTGGTCCAAACTTTGTTGATATTACTAATCCGAAAGACCCTGTTGCTGCTGGTGGTTATTCAGCAAATGGTTACTCGCACGATGCACAAGTAATAACATATAATGGCCCTGATACTGATTACACAGGAAAACAAATTTACATAGGTAGTAATGGCAGTACTTCTGGTACAAATAAAGTTGTAATTCTTGATGTTTCAGACAAAGCAAATCCACAATTTATTTCTGATATAACCTATTCAAATTCTGGTTATACACATCAAGGTTGGTTTACTGAAGATCAACAGTATTTCATTTTAGGAGATGAGCTTGATGAACAATTTTTTGGAAACAATACAAAAACATTAGTTTTTGATTTTAATGATTTAGATAATCCTACATTATCTTCTACTTATTTTGGTCCAACATTAGCCATAGACCATAATGGTTATGTAAAAGGTAATACATACTATTTAGCTAATTATAGAGCTGGATTAAGAATACTGGATATTACCAATATTGCCGCATCATCAAATGCCATGACCGAAGTTGGTTATTTTGATACTTTTCCATCAAATGATGGCGCTAATTTTAACGGCGTTTGGAATGTATACCCTTATTTTGAAAGCGGAAATATTGTTATTAGTGATATAGAAGGCGGTTTATTCATCGTTAGAAAAAGCGGCACATAATACTTTTATGCTGAAAAAAAACCTTAAAATATTATACCTTCTTACCATTGCTTTCTTTTTTGCAAACTGTTCAAAAAACGAAAATGACACAAAAGAAATAATTCCTTTTCAACCTGAAATAGAATTTATAAAATCCTATGGTGGCTCTAAAAATGAAAGCGCAAAAACAGTTGTTAAAACGCCAGATAATGGCTATGCAGTTTTTGGATATACACAAAGTGATGATGGCGATGTTACTAATAAACAAAACGGTTTGTTTGATTATTGGCTACTTAAATTTGATACTGCCAACAACCTACAATGGCAAAAAACATTTGGAGGAAGTGATGACGATAGAGGCACAGATATTATTCAAACAGTAGATGGTGGATTTGCCATTTTTGGTTTCAGTCAAAGTGCAGATGGTGATGTAACCGAAAATGCTGGAGCTAGTGATTTTTGGATTTTAAAATTAGATGGTTCAGGTAATATTTCATGGCAAAAATCTTTTGGTTTTTCTGGTGCTGATGATGGCATTTCAATAATACAAACCAATGATAATGGCTTCCTCATAACTGGCACTTTAGATGTCACTGCCTCTGGAGGTTTAGGCAATAGCAAGTCTTTTGCTAAAAAACACGCAGGTGGCGATTATTGGGCTATTAAACTTAACGCTACTGGCAACAAACAATGGAGCAAATTTTATGGTGGCACATTTACAGATACCCCCTACGATGTTATTCAAACTAACGATAATGGTTATATTTTAGTAGGCTCTTCAGATAGTAATGATGTCGATATATCAAACAATAAAGGCTCTTACGATTTTTGGGTTATTAAAATATCTGAAACAGGAACTTTAATCTGGGAGAAATCTTTTGGAGGCACAGAAATTGACGAAGCTAGAGCTATTACAAACTCAAATGACGGCAATTATATTATAGTTGGAGATACTAGAAGCAATAATTTGGACGTTTCTGAAAACCAAGGTGCAGCCGATTTATGGGTGATTAAAATGTCTCCTTTTGGCAATATAATTTGGGAGAAAACTTTTGGAGGCACAAGTTTTGATGTGGCTCGATCTGTCTCAAAAACCCAAGACGGTGGGTTCTTAATTTCGGGAAGCTCAAGAAGTAGTGATGGTGATGTTTCAAATAATAACGGACAAAACGATGCTTGGGTTTTAAAAATTGATGCTGATGCTAATCTAAAATGGCAAAAAACCATTGGGGGCACCGCTATTGATTTTGCATTTGATGTAATTGAACTAAATGATAAATCCATAATAGGAGTTGGAGAAACAAACAGCTCAGATTTTGATATTTTAGAAAACAAAGGGTTTACAGATATGCTGATTTTCAAAATAAAATAAATGAATAAAGTAGCTTCAATATTATTTACTTGTTTACTTCTCATTTCTTGTAGTGAAAACAATGACGACAATATTAATCAAGTTAACGCTACTTTCAATTTTACTCATAATTGGGACGAAATATCGGTTTCAAACGCAGATTTTAACAATATTAAATATACTAATGCAAATGGCGAACAATTAAGCATTACTAAACTCAGATATTTAATTTCAAAAATCACTTTTCAAAAATCAAACGGAGAAAAAACTATTTTGGATGGTTACAATTTAGTCGATGTCACCAACAACAAAAATCTATCATTTACGCCATCGAAAACAATTCCTTTAGGTAATTATACCCACGTTTATTTCACCTTTGGATTCGATAACGATGCTAATTATAATAATAATTATCAAGATTTAAATTCGGCTTCATGGATTGTTCCTGCAATGTTAGGTGGTGGCTATCATTTTATGCAATTAGAAGGTAAGTTTATTAACAATTCAGCTACTGAAATAGGTTATGCATATCATGCTATAAGAGCGGTTGATATTTCTAAAATACCCTTAGAATTTCAAGATACTTTTTTTGAGGTTGATTTAGGATCGATAACCATTGAAAACAATTCAACATTTAATATTGAAATGAATATTGCCGAATGGTTTAAAAACCCAAACCCTTGGAATTTGAATGCTTTAAACAATACGCTAATGCCCAATTTTAATGCCCAAATTATGATGTTTGAAAATGGACAACATGTATTTAGTTTGAAATCTGTTATACAATAATTTTTGCAAAAATGGATAGCACATATTAGTTGTATATTTATTTTCATCTGTTCGTCTTGTTCAAATGAAAGTGTAGAAACCTATGTGACAACACCAAGTCCGTTACAAATTCCTCGATTATTTGAAGACAATATTTTAAACCCAGTAATTCCTACAAATAATCCACAAACTGTTGAAGGTATTACTTTAGGAAAAAAGTTGTTTTTCGATCCTATTTTATCAGCAAATAACACACAAGCCTGTGCCGATTGTCATGCTCCAGAAAACGCATTTTCTGATGCCGACAGATTTAGCGACGGAATCGATGGTATTCGAGGGAACAGAAATTCGATGCCTTTATTCAATCTCGCATGGAATTATGATGAAAAATTCTTTTGGGATGGAAGCTCATTCAGTTTAGAACATCAAGCTTTTGTACCTGTTTCAGACCCAATTGAAATGAAAAGTTCTTGGTCTCAATTAGAAACTGAACTTCAGCAACATCCAGATTATCCAAAACTTTTCAACTTAGCCTTTGGTAATTCAACAATCGATTCAACTTTGGTTACAAAAGCCATTGCTCAATTTGAACGGACTTTAATTTCATCCAATTCAAAATTCGATAAATACCTTTTAGGCGAAACAAATTTAACTCCTGAAGAACTGAACGGATTTAATGTTTTTATGGACGAAACCAAAGGCGATTGCTTTCATTGTCACGGCAGCGATAAAAACCCACTTTGGACCGATAATATTTTTCATAACAACGGTTTAGATGCTACAATTACAGATTTAGGTTTGGGGGCTATAACTGGTGACCCATCAGATAATGGTAAATTCAAATCGCCATCGTTACGCAATCTTGCTTTTACTGCGCCTTATATGCACGATGGCAGATTCGAAACACTTGATGATGTTATAAATCATTACAGCGAAGGCTTACAAAACTCGTCAACAATAGATCCTTTAATGAAAAAGGTAGCTCAAGGCGGCGTGCAATTATCAGACCAAGATAAAGCCGATTTAAAAGCCTTTTTACTATCACTTTCTGATTATGAGTTTATAAGTAATCCAAACTTCTTAAATCAATAAAAAAAACCTATAAAACTATATACTAATATAATGTTAGGTTATATGGTAATCCATGACTTATATTGTATATTTGCACTCTATTTAGAAAGTGTCTTAATAAAAAACACTATTAAAACATTCTAAATCTAATAAAAAAAATATGATAAAAGTTTCTGAAACAGCTAAGAAAAAAGTTATTGAATTAATGACTGACGATGGCTATAACCCAACCGAAGACTTTGTGCGTGTTGGAGTTAAAAGTGGTGGTTGTTCTGGCTTATCTTACGATTTAAAGTTTGATAAAGAAAATCAAGAAGAAGACAAAATTTTTGAAGACAATGGCGTGAAAATTATTGTTGACAAAAAAAGTTTCTTGTATTTAATAGGCACTACTCTAGAATATTCGGGAGGATTAAACGGAACGGGGTTCGTGTTTAATAACCCTAACGCAAACCGCACTTGTGGTTGTGGCGAATCATTTTCATTATAATAAATTTAAGAAAGCATTATGTCGAAGTATACAGAAGATGACTTACGCGAAGAGCTAAAAACTAAAGAATACGAATACGGCTTTTATACCGATATTGAATCTGATACATTCCCTAATGGTTTAAATGAAGATATTGTACGCGCTATTTCTAAAAAGAAAGACGAACCACAATGGATGACCGATTGGAGATTAGAAGCCTTTCGAGTTTGGAAAGAGATGACCGAACCAGATTGGGCAAATGTTAATTATGTAAAACCAGACTTTCAAGGTATTTCATATTATTCTGCACCAAACAGCAAACCGAAATATGATAGTTTAGATGAAGTTGACCCAGAATTATTGGCAACTTTTGCAAAACTAGGCATCTCGATAGATGAGCAAAAAAAATTGGCTAATGTCGCTATGGATGTTGTGGTTGATTCGGTTTCAGTAGCAACAACATTTAAGAAAACGCTTGGTGAAAAAGGTATTATTTTTATGAGTATTTCTGAAGCTATCAAAGAGCATCCGGAACTTGTAAAAAAATATTTAGGAACCGTGGTGCCTCAAAAAGATAATTTTTATGCTGCATTAAATTCTGCTGTATTTAGTGATGGAAGTTTCTGTTACATTCCAAAAGGGGTGCGTTGCCCAATGGAACTTTCAACCTATTTTAGAATTAATCAGGCAGGAACAGGACAGTTTGAACGTACACTTGTTATTGCTGACGAAGGCAGTTACGTTTCTTATTTAGAAGGTTGTACAGCACCGAGTAGAGACGAAAACCAATTGCACGCTGCCGTTGTAGAATTAATTGCACTTGATGATGCAGAAATAAAATACTCAACCGTGCAAAACTGGTACCCTGGAAATGCCGAAGGGAAAGGTGGTGTTTACAACTTTGTAACCAAACGTGGTTTATGCGAGAAAAATGCAAAAATCTCTTGGACACAAGTTGAAACTGGTTCTGCAGTAACATGGAAATATCCTTCGTGTATTTTGAAAGGAGATAATTCAGTCGGTGAATTCTACTCCATCGCAGTAACAAACAATTATCAGCAAGCCGATACGGGAACGAAAATGATTCATTTGGGCAAAAACACTAAATCGACTATTATATCAAAAGGAATTTCAGCAGGAAAATCTCAAAATAGCTATCGTGGTTTAGTTCAAATAAATTCTAGAGCAGAAAATGCGCGTAACTTTTCTCAATGCGATAGTTTACTAATGGGTAATGAGTGTGGGGCACATACCTTCCCATATATAGAAGCAAAAAATAAATCGGCAAAAATAGAGCACGAAGCAACCACTAGTAAAATTGGTGAAGACCAAATTTTTTATTGTAATCAACGTGGTATAGATACTGAAAAGGCTATCGCCTTAATAGTAAACGGCTTTAGTAAAGAAGTTTTAAATAAACTCCCAATGGAATTTGCAGTTGAAGCTCAAAAATTATTGGAGATTAGTTTAGAAGGAAGTGTTGGATAAATTAATAAAGATGAAAAAAGTATTAATTGTTATTTTATGTCTTACAGCATTTTTAAGCTGTAAAAAAGATATTAAAAATCAAAAGAAAGAAGAATCTATTGTAACTGAAAATTCAGAACGAACAGCAAAACAAAGTGATGGATTAACACTTTTAAAAGGCGAGTTTGTATATTATGCTGATGCTGCAGTCTTACAAACACATGCCGAAATTTATGGTGTAATTCTTAACGAAAAAGTTGATGAATTAAACGATAAGGCAAAACCATTTAAAAAGGAACCAACAGATTTTGTTTTAGTTGAGATTCGCGGAAAGATTACTCAAAAACCAGAAGGTGAAGAAGGTTGGGATAATCAAGTAGAAATAAAAGAAATACTGAGTGTAAAGCCTGCTTCAAATGAAAAAAATAACGTTGTAAAATTAGGAAAAGAATAATTATGTTAAAGATAAACAACTTACACGCAAGTGTTGAAGACAAAGCTATATTAAGAGGTATTAACCTAGAAGTAAAACCAGGAGAAGTACATGCTATAATGGGACCAAATGGTTCTGGAAAAAGCACATTAGCATCAGTTATCGCTGGAAAAGAAGAGTACGAAGTTGATAAAGGTGAAATCATTTTACTAAACGAAAACATTGATGATCTTTCTGCAGAAGAACGCGCCCACAAAGGTATTTTTCTTTCGTTTCAATATCCTGTAGAAATTCCTGGAGTTTCTGTTACTAATTTTATTAAAACCGCTATTAACGAAACACGAAAAGCTAAAGGTTTAGAAGACATGCCCGCAAAAGACATGCTAAAATTGATTCGTGATAAAGCTGATTTATTAGAAATTGACAGGAAATTTTTATCACGTTCCTTAAACGAAGGGTTTTCTGGTGGAGAGAAAAAACGAAACGAAATTTTTCAAATGGCTATGCTAGAACCAAAATTGGCTATTCTTGATGAAACCGATTCTGGATTAGACATTGACGCTTTACGTATTGTGGCAAATGGTGTAAACAAACTTAAAAATAAAGACAATGCAGTAATTGTTATAACGCATTATCAACGTTTATTAGATTATATCGTTCCAGATTTTGTTCATGTTTTACACGAAGGCCGTATTGTAAAATCTGGTCCTAAAGAACTTGCACATGAGCTTGAAGAAAAAGGATACGACTGGATTAAAGAAGAAGTTGGCGCATAACGCAAATAAACAGTATTCAGTCGCAGTTAGCAGTCTGCTCACTCATAACTGAATACTAAAAAAGTTTAAAAATAGTAAACAGTTCTTTCTTAACTTTTATTTTTACTGAAAACTGAGACTGTGACTGAAAACTGAACAAAAATGGATTTAAAAGAAAAATTAGTATCATCCTTTCTAGTATTTGAAGACCAAGCAGATGTTGACACTTATATACACGATGTTAGAAACGATGCCATAAAAATATTTGAAGAAAAAGGCTTCCCTACCAAAAAAGAAGAGGCTTGGAAATACACATCTTTAAATAAAATATTAAAAGAAGATTACAGTGTATTCCCTAAACAGGAAAATACTATAGATTATAATGACATAAAAAAATATTTTATCCATGATATAGACAGCTACAAAGTCGTTTTTATTGATGGTAAATATTCTTCGCACTTATCGCAAACTACGCATGATAGTATAGATGTTTGTTTAATGTCGGCAGCATTGTCAAAACCAAAATACCGTTTAGTAATAGAAAACTATTTTAACAAAGCCGCTACAAAAGATAGTTTACCATCACTAAATACGGCATTTTCAAGCGAAGGCGCGTACATACATATTCCAAAGAATAAACTTGTAGAAAAACCAATTCAAATCATTCATTTTTCTACAGGAAACGAATCAGCAACCATGCTACAACCACGTAATTTAATTGTGGTAGACGAGAATTCGCATGTACAAATTATAGAGCGTCATCAAAGTTTAACAGATAATCCAGTGTTAACCAATAGTGTTACCGAAATTTTCGCAAACAAACGCGCCATTGTAGATTATTACAAAGTACAAAACGATAATGCTAACGCATCGTTAATAGACAATACGTTCATTAAACAAAAACGCGAAAGCGTTGCGTCTGTGCACACCTTTGCTTTTGGAGGGAAATTAACACGCAACAATCTTAATTTCTATCAAGAAGGGGAACGCATCAATTCTATACTAAAAGGCGTAACGATTATTGGTGACAAACAACATGTCGATCACAATACATTAGTGCATCATATAGAACCAAATTGCGAAAGTCATCAAGATTATAAAGGTATTTTTGGTGAGAATTCAACAGGAGTTTTTAATGGTAAAATTATAGTAGAAAAAGAAGCGCAAAAAACCAATGCCTTTCAAGCTAATAATAATATTTTAGTAAGCGATAAAGCAACTATAAACACTAAACCACAGCTAGAAATTTTTGCTGATGATGTAAAATGTTCCCACGGTTGTACCATTGGTCAATTAGACGAAAGTGCTATGTTTTATATGCGTTCACGAGGTATTCCAGAAAAAGAAGCTAAAGCACTTTTAATGTACGCCTTCAGTAATAACGTTTTAAATTCGGTTAAAATCCCAGAAATAAAACAACGCATCACCAAAATAATTGCCAATAAATTAGGTGTAAATATTGGGTTTGATCTATAATTTTATTTGAAGCTATTTCCCGCTATCCGCTGTATCTTTTTCTCGTACCTCAAAAAAGGATGCCGCTTCTATCGGGGCTAAACCATCAGCCATGTTCAACGTAAACGACATAAGAAAAGATTTCCCTATACTATCCAGACAAGTAAATGGCAAACCTTTGGTGTATTTTGATAATGCAGCAACATCGCAAACACCTCAACAAGTTATTGATGTTATTGTAGATTATTACTCTAATTACAACGCCAATATTCATCGTGGCGTACATACTTTAAGTCAAGAAGCCACCGATTTATACGAACAAGCACGCTTAAAAATACAAGCACATTTTAATGCTAAGTTTTCACACGAAATCATACTAACTTCTGGCACAACACACAGTATTAATTTAGTAGCAAGCGGATTTTCATCACTATTAAAAAAAGGCAACGAGATTATTGTTTCGGCTTTAGAGCATCATAGTAATAT
This sequence comes from uncultured Wocania sp., assembly GCF_964021735.1. Classification (NCBI taxonomy): domain Bacteria; kingdom Pseudomonadati; phylum Bacteroidota; class Flavobacteriia; order Flavobacteriales; family Flavobacteriaceae; genus Wocania; species uncultured Wocania sp. The sequence continues at coordinate 21,177 of NZ_CAXIBN010000022.1, forward strand.
TGTGCCATGGCAAATGCTTTGCGAGCGCACAGGTGCTGTTTTAAAAGTCATCCCCATGAACGACGATGGCGAACTTATCATGTCGGAATTTGACAAATTGCTTTCAAAAAATACAAAACTTGTTTTTGTAAATCATATTTCAAACGCCTTAGGAACTATAAACCCTATTGAATATATTATTGAAAAAGCACACCAAGTTGGAGCTGCAGTTTTAATTGATGGTGCACAAGCCTGCCCACATATAAAACCAGATGTTCAAAAATTAGATGTCGATTTCTATGTTGCTTCAGCACATAAAATGTGTGGTCCAACAGGAGTTGGAGTGCTTTACGGAAAAGAAGATTGGTTAAACAAATTACCACCCTATCAAGGTGGAGGTGAAATGATTGCCGAAGTTACTTTCGAGAAAACAACTTATGCGAGTTTACCACATAAATTTGAAGCAGGCACACCAAATATTTGTGGTGGTATAGCCTTTGGAGCAGCTATCGATTATATGAACACTATTGGTTTCGATACTATTGAAAAATACGAGCATGAATTGTTAATTTATGCTACAGAAAAACTTCTAGAAATTGAAGGTTTAAAAATCTACGGAACCTCAAAACATAAAACATCGGTTATTTCATTCAATTTAGAAAGTATTCATCCTTATGATGTGGGCACTATTTTAGATAAACTGGGAATTGCTGTTCGTACAGGGCATCATTGTGCGCAACCTATTATGGATTTTTATAAAATCCCTGGAACTATTAGAGCTTCTTTTGCATTTTATAATACCAAGGCAGAAATTGACGTTTTGGTTGCTGGTGTTAAGAAGGCAAAAATGATGCTTTCATAATTCATCAAAACCTATTTTTTTAAGAGTATACTTTTTATTTGAGTCGCATAATACTGTTAATTATATAACACTATCGTGTATTTTGTCGAATAATTAACAGGTTTTTTGCATAATTATTAGATAATTTCTAAAATAATTTTATCTTCAGCATCGACTAATTCAAATATATTTTAAATATGAAAAAATTACTTTTAAGTATGGCTGCAGTAGCCTTACTATTCACTGCATGTGATGATGACAAAAATGAAATCGTTCAAGAACAAGAAATTGATATGAGCGATTTTTATGTTTACACCGATTCCAATAATGACTTCTCATCCAAATCTTCTAATGGAAAAAGCAATAAAAAATCCTGTTACGCAATGGATGTGCTTAACAAACAACTTGATGCCAATCCTGGACTAGCAAAAAAAATGTATAATATTGAATATCATACAAGAAAGTTTTTAGCTACAAAAGGAAAGCCTGGTGGAGGCGGTGGAAATCCAGGTGGAGGATCTGGAGATGCAGATATTGATGTGTTACCAATTCAAGATAATTTAGGAGTTATTAATATTCCTGTATACATACATATTGTATATCCAGACGCTGATGTAATAACTCAAAGTCAAATAAACTCTCAAATGGCAACTTTAAATGCCGATTTTAGAGATATTAATACAAACCAACTTCCTTCTGGAACTACGTTTGCCAATGATGCTACAGATGCTGGTTTTAGCTTTAGTTTAGCTGGTACTTTTAGACATAATGATTCAAAAGCTTCTTGGGGAACAAACAATTCAGTAAAAGCTGCTTATCCCCCAATTAGCCCTGAAACGCATTTAAACATTTGGGTATGTAATATTGGTGGAGGTATTTTAGGATATGCTCAATTCCCTGGTGGAAATTCATCAACAGATGGTGTCGTATTAGGTGGAGACTATTTTGGAAATACCGGTGGTGTTTACGGATTAGGTAGAACAGCTACTCACGAAGTGGGGCACTACTTTAACCTACGTCATATTTGGGGAGATGGTAGATGCAATAGAGATGATTTTGTTACCGATACTCCTACTGCTGGTGCTTCTAATGGAGGATGTCCAACATTCCCATCTGTTAGCTGTAAAACTGCTGATATGACAATGAATTATATGGATTACACCTATGATGCTTGCATGTACATGTTTACAGATGGGCAACGCAACAGAATGCGTGCTATTTTTGCTTCTGGAGGTCCTAGAGCTTCAATGATAGGTAACTAATTTATATTCTTTTAATAAAAGTTAAAAAGACGCCAACTTTGGCGTCTTTTTTGTATTCTTAATATTATCTAGTTTAAAATTTATAAAAATGAAATATCTATTTTTAATGCTTTCGCTAATGTTTGTAGATAATAGTTGTTCGCAATCAAAAATAAATCAAGATGCTATTTCTTTAGAATACACCACGCAAACTAGAGGTGCTTACAAATGTATTGTAATTAATAAAAAGCAAGTTTCAACAATAAATAAGCACGGAGTAAAACCAAACAAAAAAACTTGTAGTGAAGGTGATTGGTCAAAACTTATAACTGTTCTTAAAAAAATTGATATTGAAAACATACCAAACCTAAAAGCACCTTCCGAAGATCGTTTTTTTGATGGCGCAGCCATAGCAAATTTAAAGATTACTTATTATGGTAGTGTTTACGAATCACAAAGTTTCGACCACGGAAATCCGCCAAAAGAAATCGCCATACTTGTTAAAGAAATCTTATCTATTTCTGAAAACATTGAATAGCAACATTTCTTATTGTATTTTTGCATAAAACTTGTTACTGTGACTATTGAAGATATACAAAACGAAATAATAGACGAATTCTCAATGTTTGAAGATTGGGAAGAACGCTATCAATATATGATTGATTTGGGTAAAGATTTACCTTTAATTAACGACCAATACAAAACCGAAAGCAATATTATTAAAGGTTGCCAAAGTAAAGTTTGGGTTCATGCCGAAATGAAGGATGATAAAATTGAATTTACCGCTGATAGTGATGCCATTATAACAAAAGGCATTATTGCTATTTTAATTCGTGTGTTTTCTAATCAACACCCAAAAGATATTATTGATGCCGATACCGATTTTATTGATAAAATTGGGTTAAAAGAACATTTATCACCAACGCGAGCTAATGGGTTAGTAAGCATGATAAAACAACTTAAAATGTATGCCATAGCATACCAAACACAACTTAACTAGGTTTATTAGTTTAAACAAATAAACGCATAAACAATAAAAAATTATGAGTAATACAACAATAGACACAAACGCCTTAGGCGAAAAAATAGTAAACGTTTTAAAAACAATTTACGATCCAGAAATTCCTGTTGATATTTACGAGTTAGGATTAATTTACGATGTATTTGTAAACGAAGATTACGATGTTAAAATTTTAATGACATTGACGACACCTAACTGTCCCGTGGCAGAAACACTACCGCTAGAAGTTGAAGAAAAAGTAAAATCTTTAAACGAGGTTAAAAGTGCCGAAGTAGAAATTACTTTCGATCCGCCGTGGACACAAGATTTAATGAGCGAGGAAGCAAAGTTGGAATTGGGGATGCTGTAAATTCAGTTTACAATCTTAACTAATGGATGGAGAATATTATAAAACTAAAGAGTCAGTTAAAGAATACATCAAATTAGCCAAAGGTTATGATGGTGCAGAATTGATTGAAAAACTTAAAAAAATTTTACCTTTAAATTCAACACTATTAGAAATAGGCTCTGGCCCTGGAAGTGATTGGAAAATATTAAGCACATCATATAAAACTATTGGTTCTGATAATTCAAATGAATTTTTAAATTATTTAACTGCTAAAAACCCTAATGGAGAATTTCTTAATTTAGATGCTGTTACATTAAAAACTGATAAAAAATTTGATGGTGTCTATTCAAATAAAGTAATGCATCATTTAAAAGATGGCGAATTAATTAAATCTATTAAAAGACAGCACGAAATATTAAATGCAGATGGCATAATTTGCCATTCCTTTTGGAAAGGTGATGGCTCGGAAGTATTTAAAGGTCTTTTTGTTAATTATCATAATGAAGAAAATCTAATAGAATTCTTCGAAGGTGCTTTTGAAATTCTTTTACTCGAAAATTATAAAGAATTTGATGATGCCGATTCAATTCTATTAATAGCAAAGAAAAAATAAAATGCCAGACGAAATCCTAAATCGCGTAGCGAATAGCAAATTAACCACTTTAAACCTTGAAGATTATTACCCTGAAGGTAAACGTGTACTTTTTGATATTAAAGATTGGTTATTTGAAGGTTTCGTTTTGCGAGAAAAAGAGTTTA
>NZ_CAXIBN010000023.1:0-25316 GCF_964021735.1 uncultured Wocania sp.
GATGGTGTTGCTTGTTATAGAATTCCAGCAATCGTTACAGCGCTAAATGGTGATTTAATAGCTGCTATCGATCAACGTGTTCCTAATTGTGGCGATTTAAAATGGAGTAAAGATATTAATATCATTATGCGCAGGAGTAGTGATAATGGTAAAACTTGGACACCAATTGAAATGGTAATTGATTTTCCAGAAGGAAAATCGGCTTCAGACCCATCAATGATTGTTGATAAAGTTAGAGGCGATATTTTTCTGTTTTACAATTACATGGACTTAGATAGCGAAAAAGATATCTACTATTTGCATGTTATAAAAAGTTCAGATAACGGTAAAACCTGGAGCAAGCCAAAAGACATTACCTCGCAAATAACAAAACCAGAATGGCATAAAGATTTTAAATTTATAACCTCAGGTCGTGGTATTCAAACTCGTTCAGGAAAATTATTGCACACTATGGTTAACTTAAATAGCGGATTACATGTGTTTGGAAGCGATGACCACGGAAAAACTTGGTATTTTATTAATACACCTATTCTACTAGCCGATGAATCTAAAATTATTGAACTTGCCGATGGCACGTTAATGATAAATGCACGGGTTAATAAAAAGGGAATGCGTTATGTACACACTTTAAAAGATGAAGGTAAAACATGGAAAACCAAATCTGCACCAGAATTAATTGACCCAGGTTGTAATGCCAGTATTATTCGTTATACTTCAAAAGAAGATGGATATGATAAGAATAGAATCATTTTTTCAAATGCACAATCTGAAAAAGAACGTGTAAATATGTCGGTTCGTATTAGTTATGACGAAGGAAAAACATGGAGCAAAGGAAAGACTATTTATGCGGGTTCATCTGCATATTCATCATTAACGATTCTTAAAAACGGAGATATTGGATTGCTTTTTGAAAAGGATGATTATACAAAAAATGAGTTTACCAGTTTTTCTTTGGAGTGGTTAACCAATGGGAAAGATACTTATAAAAAACCTTAGCTATTTTGCTGCTATTTTCTGTAAAAGAAAAAGCACCTCGAAACTTCGAGATGCTTTAATTAACAATCAAAAAAAACTAATCTAGTTTTATAATTTTTAAAGTAAATTGTTCATCTAAATTGCTATTAATCTTAGCTAAATATATACTAGGTGTTAAATCAGAAACATTAAAAATATAACCTTTATTAAAGTTACCTTTAAAGGTTTTAACTTGTTTTCCTGTTAAATCGAAAATTGAAACTGATTCTACAAACTTATTTATTTGAAAAGATTCAGAAGTCGGATTAGGAAACGCTTTAATAACATCAGTTTTATTAATTTCTGTAATACTTAAACTTTGAGTTTTAGAATATAATCGATACTCCCCAGGTTGTAAACTTAAAGTAGCAGTAGGGTTTGTAACATTTATACTTGTGCTTGAAAATGAATCATACCATGTTCCTGTTGCTGGAAAATTAGGGTTAACAGATTGAGCAACGACATCAAAATTAGCAATAATTACTACATCTAAACTACCAGCAGTGTCATAAAGATTGATACGTTTTACTAATCCGCCAACGTCAAGATTAAAATTATTGGTGTTGAAGGTAGAAGGAAACTGTTTTTTTAACTGTATCATTTTTGAAGTAACATTGTACAAGTCTAATCGGTTTGAATCTGAATCGTAACCCAATGTCCAAGCCACAGGTTTTTCATCTGTTCTACAAGCACCATTTTCAATATCGCCATCGCAATTAATGCTTTTATCATATCCTAATTCACCAAATTGCCAAAGCATTTTTGGACCAGGAATACTATAAAAAATTACCGAAGCAGCTTCTTGTCTATCTAAAGCAGTATCCAAATCTTTTACATTATAACCACCACTTAAATTTCCGTAGGCTAAGTTTTTAACCATCAAACGTTCTTCGTCATGGCTTTCCATGTAGCCCACAATATGCGGATTGTTCCAACCTCTATTACTGTAAGATAGCCATGAAATATCTGTATCTGTTGAATACCCCATAGTATTTTGATTGAAACTATGATTTAGATTTCCCCAAAGCAAAATGCCATAATTTGCTAATTCTGTTTCTTCTGTATTATCTGATAAATGTTCGAAAATAACATAAGCTTCATTTCCTGGAGAATTACTCCAAACATGATCTGCATAGGCTTTTAAGTTTTCAATTCTGGAAGCATCATAAGCACTAGCCCAATTATTTGCTCCTGTATATATGGTATTTGAAAATCCTTTAGTGAAATCGAAGCGAAATCCATCAATTTTGTATTCCTCCATCCAAAAGCTCAATACATCATTAAAAAAATTGACTGTATAATTAGATTCATGATTAAAATCATACCCCCAATGGGCTTCAACATTATCAACTAAATTATGGTTTTGGTTGTAATAAGGGCTATTTGCAGCGGGTCGATTATTTACACTGTCCCAATACATTTGTAATAATGGCGATTGTGAAAAAGAGTGATTAAAAACAACATCTGTAATAACGGCCATACCGCGTTGGTGACATGCATCTACAAATGCTTTTAAATCGTTTGCTGTACCATAGGCTTTGTCTAATGCCATATAAAAAGAAGGATTGTAACCCCAACTAATGTTGCCTTCAAATTCGTTAATAGGCATTAATTCTATAGCATTTACACCAAGGTTTTGCAAATAATCTAAATGTGTTATGGCGTCTTGGTACGAGCTGCTTTCTGTGAAATCTCGTAAAAGCATTTCATATATAATAATATTTTCTTTATTGGGTCTTGAAAACGTTGTGTTTTGCCAAACATAGTCGGTTTCATTTATTTTAAAAGTAGATACATTGCCTGTAGCATCACCAGTTGGATACGCCATTAGGTTTGGGTAAGTTGTATTCGATATGTATTGATCGTTATTAGGATCAAGTATTTTTTTTGAGTAAGGATCGGCTACTTTTAAAGTGTAATCAATAAAATATTGATACGCATATTCAGTATTTGGATCTAAACCACTAACGGTTAGCCAAAAGGTATCGCCATCTTTTTTCATTTGATACGTTTCGTTAAGTGCCCAATTATTAAATCCACCGATTAAAAACACATCGGTTTTTAGTGGTGCTTGTAAAACAAATGTAACTGTACCATCTCCATTATCGTTAAAACCATTTTCTAAACCTGTTGGTAAAGTTTGATTTTGAGTAGTTGTTTTTACATAAACTGAAATTTGCTCTGTTTTAGTTTCACTATTTTCACTAGCACTAGCTTCAATGGTATAATTGCCTGTTGAAGTAAATGTATAAGATTTGGAAATTGTAGTGGTGTTTGTTGCTGTTTGTTCAGAAACGTTATTTACCATTAATTCTAAATCTGCATTTATACTGGATTCTGCACTTATGGTAATATTATCATTCAAATCATAAACCGATTCATTTGAAGGATTAGTAATAGTTATATTTAAACCGGCTGCATAAATGGGAATAAAAATATCGGGTCTTGATTGCGCATTTCCAGCACTGTTTCTAAAAACAACAGCAATATCGGTTACTACATCTGAACCAGAATTATAAAAAGTTGGAATATCTGGAGTAATTATTAATTGATAAGTATTAGCGCCTGTACGTGTTAATTGAGGTTGCGTTGTATTGTTTCCCCAAGAACCAATAACATGTTTCCAATCAGTATTACTTGTAGAAGCTGTAGTTATTACACCAGTATGCGCATACACATTACCAGTATAGCCATCTAATTCTGTTCCTGTAGCATCAAATGTAATAGTAATAGTATTGGAAGCTGTTGGAATTACAGGCGATGTAGTAACCACTTGAGCCTGTACTAATGTAGTAATGAATAAAAAAAATGAGTATAATAGTCTTTTCATAGCTTATTTGTTTTAGGAAAAAAAAGGCTGATATACATCAGCCTTTTTTTAAGTATTAAATAAATTTAATTTTTGGTATACGTTGGGTTTGTAGGGTCAGAGAAGTCTAAAACAAACGAGTAAGTTCCTGCGGTAGTAACTAAATTTGCACCACCAGCTTCTAAAACCCCATCGCCACCATTGTCTCCATAATTGACATCCCAAGCATTATTAGCTCTAAACTTATATTCACCATCAATTAAAGTTACATCATTAAGAATCCAAATATCATTAAAAGGACGTGACCAATCTCTATTGAATTGAGCATCTGGTGTTGCGCCCCATTCATTATAAGCACCACCAACTAATCCCCAAACATTATTTATTGGTTCTAAAGTATAGGTTAAATCATTCATATTCACTGTAGCAATATAGATACCTGCTGTTACAACTATATTTGCTCCGCCAGCTTCTAAAGTGCCATTTACACCATCATCACCCCAATTGGTTCCCCAATCGTTGTTCATTCTAAATTTCATTTCTCCATCAATTAAGGTTACAATACCTCTAAATACATCAGAATATTGATCGTATTCTAACATAAAATCTGGTGTTGCTCCCCAATTGTTATATGCGCCACCAACAATACCTAATGAAAAGTTTTCAATGGTATAAGTTAGGTTGTTCAAATCCATAGTGATTTTATATGAACCAGCAGTAACTGCAATATTATCGCCACCTGCATCTAATGTTCCATTAGCACCTGTATCACCATAATTATTTGCCCAATCCATGTTTTCTCTAAACTTGATTTCTCCATCAATTAAATTTACATAGGCTACTAAAACACCATCAACATCTGTTGTCCAGAAAGGTAAATCTGGAGTTGCACCCCAATCGTTAGCGGCAGACCCTATTATACCCCAGTTTGTTGATAAATCTAAAACGGTTAAATAAGTAGTTACAGATATAGTAATAGTATCTCCAATTCTTTCAAGAACTGAACCAGTTGCGCTATCAGTAATTATAGAACGTACTCTTATATCTAAATTGCCATTAGTATCAACTAGAATACCACTTTGTATTGCTGCAGCATTTAGTTGTGCGTTTGTTAATGAGATTGAATTTTGATTGGTAACAGATGCGACTTCAATTGGCATAGCAAAATCAGTTCCAGCTGTTGCTGCTTCTAAAAAATACTCAACATTTACACCTAGTGAAGAATCTAAAATTGGGTCATCCCATTCAACAGTAATGGCAATGGCATCATTATTATCTAATGACAATACAAATGAATCACCATCTGAAACACTATTCACAACCTGCTCATTAACAGGATACGTTGTAACTAGCAGTAAAATGTTATTTGAAATTTGACTTCCAACTGAAACCCGCATATAAATAGCAACATCTTTAAATTTACTTACACCTGCATTTGCAATGGCGTTGTTAAAATCGGCTACTGTCATTGAAAAGTTACTGCTATCGGTAGTACCTAGTGTAGCAGGAGTAGTAAAAGCTTCGTCTGTAGACATTTCTACATTGTAAGAACCATTTCCAGTTATTTCATCATTCCAAGAAATGGTAAAGGCAGGGTTATCTGGCAAGGCAAAATTTAAAAACACTGTACTAATGCCAGGTGTATTTAAAACAAATTTTGCTTCTGGGGTCGTTATTGTTAGGCTCTCTTCAGTTTCACAAGCTGTAAAAATAAAAGCAAATGATAGTAAAACAAAGCTAATTTTTTTTATGTATAAATTCATATCTATTTTTTTAATGATTATAAATTCAACGGAATAAGGATATAACGACCCGTTAAGTCGTTAAACCAAACGTCGTAATCGTCTTCTACTATTACAGGAATAGAGCCACCACCATCTGTAGCAACTCCAGAAAAAGAAGTTGTGCTACCCCATGTTGCGCCAGAGTCTGTTAAAAATGTAACTTCTCCAGGTAATAAACGTATTCCTGTTGCATACCAAATATGCCCATCAAAAACCAAGGCTGTCATAGTCGTGGTTGTTACACTTGAGCCTTGAATAGATAATGTTGTAGGACTTGTAATTCCCGACGCATCAAAAGGAACTGTTGTGTATTTTTTTGTAGAAAAATCTATTGTAAAGTTATAAAAACCTGTTTCTGGTACACCAAAACGACCAGGGTCATTAGATTGAGTTCCTGGGTTACCAGCAATCTCACCAGCAGTTTTTGGTATGTCGCTACCTTCGTTCTCTGTAACACCCCATTGTGGTTGCCATAATCCTTTTGATTCAAGTATTTTAAATCGTCCTTCATCAAATCCGCCTGGTTTAGCAAAATAACCAGTGTAATGAAAAAGGTTTGGGTTAGATTCATCTCTAAATAAAGGAGGATTATTAGCGTTGTTATTCCAACCTGGAGCAGTACCGCCACCAACTAAGTAATAATCGTTAAATACATAGTTGAAATATGGATACACATCAAATTGCAGCGTGTTTGAGTTTATTGGCTCGCTGTTTTGAGATCCTAATGATGCCACAACTCTAGTATATAAAGTAGCCCACTCAAAAGGGTTTAAACCTGCGTTACCAGCCGCTGCATTAATCTCGCTTATAGATAATGTAAGCGCGCTTTTTCCAGTAATTGATGCAGCGATTACTGGGTTAGTAAATCCTTCGTCACTTGCGAATTGAATAGCATAGTTTACTGCGGTTTGTTGTCCGTAATCTGACTCTACCCAGTTTAATGTTAGTGCTGGATTAGAAGTGTTTACGGCATCCAACTCTATACTGGTAAAATTCAAATCTGCCAATATTGGCGCTGTTGGAGCCGATATTTGGAATGTATCAGTAGTATCTTCGCAAGAACTTAGGAATAGTAAAACTAAACCAATAATGCTAACTGCTGAAATTATTTTAATTTTTTTCATCGTCTTAATTTGTTTTTAATTTTAATATCCTATGTTTTGAGTAAGATTAGGATTTGCAGCCATACTTGCTGTTGGAATTGGGTACACTTTAAAGTGATCTGGTAACGAAATGCCGTTGCTTCCGTTTCCTTTCCAAGCCCAATTGTAATTACCTCCAGTAAATTTGTTATATCGTATTAAATCTTGCCTTCTATGAGCTTCCCAGTGTAATTCTCTGGCTCTTTCATCTAAAATAAAATCTAAAGTTAAATCGCTAGAAGCTATTGTATTTGCATTATTTGCTCTGGTTCTTAATGCATTTACATAACCAACCGCAGTGGTTAAGTCTCCGCCGCCGCCTCTTAAATGAGCTTCAGCATACATTAAATACACATCGGCTAATCTAAATAGTGGAAAATCGGTATCAACAAAAGTTTGATCTACACCAAAACTACCTGTTGAAGTTGCATTAGAATATTTTTGAATAATGTATCCAGAATCTTTATCAGATATATCATCAATATCGATAGGTCTTCCTTCTGAAATGATAGTATTTCTAGTATCATTAGCAAAAGAACCATCAAACAATTCTACAAATTGTTTTCTAACTCTAAGAGCGCCGCCCCATCCGCCAGCACCAACTCCAACTTCAGCACCATTTACTTCAATACTTCCAACAGATCCATTAACCATTACTGTAGTAGGACCGTAGTTTTGTGTAGTGAATCCGTCTGATATGATAGGAAAAATAATTTCGTTTGTGGCAGAATTTGTGTTGTTATCTGCCATAAAGTTGTGAAGATAATTGGTAGCTAATGAATAACCACCTCCAATTATTTTTTCGCAATAGCTAACACAATTGTTATATTTATCATTATCACGTGCATCTAAATATACTTCGTGATTCAAATACATTTTTGCCAAAATCATGTAGGCTACAGCTTTATCTGCTCTTCCGTACTCGTTTTGTTTAGCATCAATTAAATCAGCATCTATCTCTTTTAATTCACTTTCTATAAAAGAGAATAATTCTGTTCTTTCGTATACTTCTGGCTGAGAGTTAATAGGTGTTGTTTCATCTGCAAAATTTGCTTTTCCAAAAATATCCATCATATAATAATAGGCCATAGCTCGCATTAGTCGTGCTTCAGCTCTATAGGCTGGTATCTCATTTCTAACCGTTGTAGAAACATTTCTCGCATCTAATTTCTCATCAGTAGTTTCTCTTAAAAAGTTATTTGCTAATGCTATTGAAAGATGTGCTCTACTAAACATGCCTAGTAACAATGGATTTTGAGCTGTCCATAAATTTCTTTGAATTTCCCTTGTACCAGGGTCATTTTCGTAAGACCAAATCATTTGATCTGCAGATAATGTTTGTACATATAAAAGTACACGTCCAAATTGACTAGTTCCAGCATCAATATTTTTAAGGTTTGAGCTACCTGGACCATCAGTACCTGTTAATGCTAAATTTGCATAAATCCCTGCTAGAACTTGTTTATAAGCGGCTTCATCTTCAAAAAGGTTTTCACTTAAAATAGTTTGGTCATCATTAGGTGTTATATTCAAATCATCAGTACACGATGTATATGTAACGATAAAAAGACATATAAACCCGATTGTTTTGTATATTTTAAATCTTGTTTTCATAGTTATTTTTTTAAAATTTAAAATTAGCTCCAGCTAAAATGGTTCTTGATCTAGGGTAAATAACATTATCAATACCTTGGTCTGAGCCAACAGATACTTCTGGATCTAATCCACTATAATTTGTTATAGTAAATACGTTTTGAATACCGCCCCATAACCTTAAACTTTTTAAATGCTTAGAGATGTTATTAAAGGTATAGCCTAATGTAATATTGTCCATTTTTAAGAACGAAGCGTCTTCAACGTAGAGGTCTGAAATAATTACATCAGATGTTCTTTGGAAACCTGTATTTAATACAGATGTTGGTACATTACCTAAAACTGCATTATCTTGTAATAATTCATACTGAGCTCTAGAAGAGTTTACGTTATTATAAACATAGTTTCCTAAGTTAGCTCTTAAGTTAAAAGATAAATCTAGGTTTTTGTAGTTGATGTTAGATTGGAATCCTAAAATAACATCGGCTCCAGGGTTTTCTTTTAAATAGCGGTCATCATCATTAATAATGTTATCGCCATTTAAATCTACAAAAGCCCCTTCAATAGGATTTCCCGAGTTATCATATAATTGTTTAAAAACACTGAATGAGTTAGGTGAAAAACCTTCTCGTAGTATTTGAATATTATTTCCGGTACCACCAGAAATACCACCAGTTCGTACATCTTGCCCTAATGCCAATTCTTTAATTTCTCTATCTAATAATGTTGCATTAAAGTTAAAATCTACAGTAAAATTGTCTTGTTTAACAACATCGGCATTTACAGAAAACTCTATACCTTGAATTTGTAACTCTCCAATGTTTTGAATAATACTGTTTGAAAAGTTGGTGCCATCTGCTACAGAGGCTGTAAATAATAAATCGGTTGAATTTTTTTGAAAGAAGTTTAACGAACCAGAAATGCGTTCATCAAACAATCCATAATCAATACCAAATTCTATAGTTGCAGTTTCTTCCCATTTTAAATTTGGATTAATTTCTGAAGCAATTAAAGATTGAACTACTGTATTATTAAATTGATATTGTGAGTTTACATTACCACCTCTATATCTATTTAAAAAGATGTCTTTTTCATTTACTGCTTGTTGTCCTGTAATACCGTATCCAGCTCTTAATTTCAAGCTAGAAATAGTTTTAGAATTTTTTAAAAAATCTTCGTCGCTAATATTCCATGCTAAAGCTGCTGCAGGAAAGTTTCCCCATTGATTTTCTTTACTAAATCGCGATGTTCCGTCACGTCTATAGGTTAGCGTTAATAAGTATTTATCAAGAAATGTTAAGTTGGCTCTACCAAAAAAGCCAATTAAAACTACATTGGGGTCTGCATAAGTATTTGCAAAACTTAAAGGGTCTCTTTGATTACCTGTATCATTACCATTAAAAGTAAACTCTTGATAAGAGTACCCCGCCATAATTTCAGTTCTAATATTATCAAACGTTTTATTATAAGTTAAGTATCCATCAAGTAATTTGTTTGTTCTTTTTTCAAAACGTCTTAAAGCATTTCCTTTTACAGGATCATTTGTAGGAACATTAAATGAAGTAGATTGAATTTCTTTAGCTTCAGTTTTATCGTATCCTAAATTTAATACAGCTCTTAATTCTGGTAAAAAATGAAATTTATAATCAAAATTTAAATTTCCGTACGTTCTGTTAGAATCACCAAGATTGTTAGTCTGTAATAATGATGCTACTGGATTTGTTGTACCGTTAGAGATAATGTTTCCGTTTCTATGTTGATAAAAACCATCAAAAGGCGACGTAGAATCGTAAACTGGTTGCGTAGGGTCGTAGCGTAATGCTGCGCCTATTTGCCCTGAATCGCCAAATCTATTATCTTCAAATGATAAATTTGCGTTTAAGTTAATCTTTAAATGGTCATCAAAGAATTTTGGGTTTAATGCTAAACTTAAATTTCTTCTTTCAAATTCTGATGTTAATACAGCACCTTCTTGATTGGTAACCCCAAATGAGAATCTTGCAGGTAACACTTTAAAAAGCGACCCTTGCATAGATACATTATGTTGAGATGATACAGTGTTTCTAAAAATTTCATCTTGCCAATTAGTGTTTGCTGCTCCTAGTAAACTTTCGTCTAGCGTTGCGCCATTTATTGGTTGAGATGTAACCAGTTGTCTGTAAGCACTACCAGAAAAAACATCCACTCTATCTGTTAGTTCACCAAAACTATATTGTGCATCGTAAGTGGCACTAAATGTTGATTTACCTTTTTTAGTTACAATAATAATAACACCGTTTGATGCTCTAGAACCATAAATTGCAGTTGCCGAAGCATCTTTTAAAACAGAGAAAGAATCAATATCGTTAGGATTAATACTTGCTAAAACACCTCTCGAACCTTTAACACCATTATTGTCTATTGGTAACCCATCAATAATAATAAGCGGATCGTTTGATGCATTTATAGATGAGCCTCCACGAATTTTGATTTGAGAACCAGAACCTGGAGCACCACTAGTTGTAACACTTACACCTGCCACACGACCACTTAATAAGTTTTCTGGTGTAACAATGTTTCCTTTAGTAAAGTCTTCAGATGTAATTGCTTCTACAGATCCTGTGGCATCTTTTTTAGTAGTAGTACCATAACCAATGATAACAATTTCATTTAATTGAGCAGCGTCTTCATTTAATTGAACATTTAATGAGGTTTGCCCTGTATAGGAAATTTCAATGGTTTGGTAGCCTACATAAGAGAATACAATAACATCTCCATTGTTAACCTCGATTTGATAATTACCATCAAAATCTGTTGCTGTTCCTGTAGTCGTATTTTTAATAACGACATTTACTCCTGGAAGCGGAATAGAAGTTGATTGCTCTGTTACTGTTCCTGTAAGTTTATTTTGCCCAAACATCAATATTGGTACAAAAAACAGAAAAAACAGTAAGCTGTTAGTAGTAGTCTTCATATAATTTTATTAAAATTAATGTATTAATCAGTTTAGTTTATTCTAAATATATTTTTACTTCTCGGGTTAAAATTATGTAAACTGTATGTAAAGAAATAATATAGAATTGCGAAATTATTTGCGAAAACGTTTTCGTGTTAACAACTTTTTAATTTATATCGATTTGATTAATAAAAATGTATAATCGAATCCTTATAAAAAATATTATAATATCTTTATAGAGCGTATTTATTTAATGTTAAATTGTCGTTTAACAACTACTTATGAAATGAGTCATAACAATTCTTGATACCCACCGATATGGTTATTGGCGAATTACATCTGACCTATTAAAAACAAAGAAAATAAACAGATGAAAAGAAAAATTACTTTGAAACAAATAGCACGCGAATTAGATGTTTCTATTTCTACAGTTTCAAAAGCACTTAGTAACAGTAAAGAGATTAGTGAAGAAACAACACAGAAAATTCAAGCGTTTGCTAAATTTTACAGCTATAAGCCTAACAATATTGCACTTAGTTTAAAAAACAGAAAAACAAAAACTATAGGGATATTAATACCAGAGATAGTTCATCATTTTTTCTCGACAGTAATTCGAGGGATAGAATTAGTAGCAAATAGACGTGGTTATAATGTTATTGTTGGTTTATCAAACGAATCGTTTACAAAAGAAATTATCAATATGGAAATGCTAGCTAATGGAAGTATAGACGGCTTCATTCTTTCCATATCTAAAGAGACTTTGTTAAAACAAGATTATCATCATTTTAATGCCACCATAAATCAAGGCATACCAATTGTTATGTTTGATAGGGTTGTAAACGAAGTAGATTGCGATAAAGTAATTGTAGATGATTTTATGGGCTCTGTTAAGGCTGTAAAAAAGCTTATAGAAAAGGGCTGTAATAACATAGCTTTAATAACCACAATGGATTATGTAAGTGTAGGAAGATTAAGGACACAGGGGTATATTGAAGCATTAGAAAATAATAAAATAATAGCAGATCCTAATTTAATATTGAAAATTGATGATAGTTTAGATGTTGAAAATCATTTAGACGTTTTGGAGCATGAAATAGAACAATTTTTTAAAACCAATGGTAATATTGATGGGGTTTTTGCGGTAAACGAACTCTATGCTGTAACAGCAATGAAGGTCGCTAGAAAATTAGGGTTAAGTATTCCAGAAGATATTCAAGTTATAGGTTTTACAGATGGTGTACTATCAAAACATGCCACACCTAGTTTAACAACTGTTAGTCAACATGGGCAAAAAATTGGAGAACAAGCCGCAAATTTATTAATAGATAGATTGGTAGCAGCGGAAGCTGAAAATGACCAATATTTCACTAATGACGACAGAAAATCAGACTTTATAAAAATGGTTATCGAAACGGAAATAATTGAAAGAGAATCAACTAAATAGTTTCGTTAGATAGTACTGCAACAAAAGTTTTATTAGGAAAAATAAAATTCTTTTATATCTTTGATGCGAAATCAAAACTTATATTTTTACTTCTCACAATAAGTTTTGATAAGTTATCGCTTATCGAAATAGTATTAATTTAAACATACTATTAATGGAAAAGCGTAGATTAAGTTTCTGGCAAATTTGGAACATGAGTTTCGGATTTCTAGGAATACAATTTGGATTTGCCTTACAAGGTGGATTCATGTCTCGAATATTTCAAACTTTAGGAGCTGATATTCATGATATTCCAATCATGTGGATTGCTGCACCATTAACAGGACTGTTAGTTCAACCCATTATAGGTTATCTAAGTGATCGAACTTGGAGTTCAAAGTGGGGGCGACGACGGCCATATTTTTTAATCGGAGCAGTTTTAAGTTCAGTAGCATTATTTTTTGTGCCATATTCTCCAGCACTATGGGTAGCAGCAGGTTTTTTATGGATACTTGATGCTTCAATAAATATTTCAATGGAACCTTTTAGAGCCCTAGTTGCAGATAAGCTAACTGAGTCTCAGCGAACTTATGGTTTTGTTGTTCAAACTTTAATTATTGGTATTGGAACCTGGATAGCGAGTAACTTACCTTGGATAGTTTCTCAATTAGGAGTAAGTGATTCTGCAGCTTCAGGAGTTATCCCAGATTCAGTAAAACTGGCTTTTGCAATAGGTGCTTTTGTGTTCCTAATAAGTATATTATATACAGTTTTTACAACTACAGAATATCCACCAGAGGATATGGAAGAGTTTGAAAAGGAGAGGGCTAAAAAAAACCAATTCATTCCAGACATACTTAATAATATTGGCAATATGCCATTAACCATGAAAAAGTTGGGTGTTATTCAATTCTTTAGTTGGTTTGCCTTTTTTACTATGTGGAGTTTAGCAAACCCAGCATTGACTGAACATGTTTTTAATACACCAGCACCTGTACAATCTGTTTATGATATGACAAATGCAGCTCAAGCTGAAGCATTTAATATAGCCAATACAGCATTTCAAAAATCTTCAAATTTGGTGGGTTCAGCTATGGGGGTTTACGGATTATCATCTATGCTATTTGCACTTTTATTGGTGCTTTATACTTCAAAAAGACGAGTAAATAGAAAATTTGTACACATGTTTTCTTTAATAATTGGAGGCATTGGTTTTATATACATGTACTACACATCTCCAGAAAATTTAAAATACTGTTTTGTACTCATAGGTTTTGCATGGGGTAGTATTCTTTCTATGCCTTATGCAATGTTATCGAGTTCTGTCGATCCTAAAAAAATGGGAATGTTTATGGGTATTTTTAACATGTTTATTGTTATTCCTCAAATTATTGCTGCGCTTGGGGGGATAAATTATATTTCTGGATTATTAGGTAAAGATACCATTAATGCCATGACTATCGCTGGTATAAGTTTAATTATTGCAGGTTTATGTAATTTATTAATTACAAATAAAAATGCTATTTCATATCAAGAAGAAACTACCATCAATGAATAAAAAAGGATTTATATTCGATTTAGACGGTGTAATTGTAGACACTGCAAAATATCACTTTTTAGCGTGGAAAAAACTTGCTAACCAATTGGGTTTCAAGTTTACCGAAGAGCAAAATGAAATGTTTAAAGGAGTAAGTCGTAAACGATGTTTAGAAATTTTGCTCGAAATAGGAAACATTGAGGCTACTAAAACTCAGTTTGATTCTTGGATGCTAGAAAAGAACCTAGATTATCTAGACTATATAGCAAAAATGAATGAAACCGAAATTTTACCAGATGTTACTAGAATTTTAAAGTTTTTAAAAAATAAAAAATCACCCATAGCATTAGGTTCTGCAAGTAAAAATGCACAACCAATTTTAGAAAAGGTGAAGTTATTATCATACTTCGATGTAATTATAGATGGTAATCATGTTACAAAAGCAAAACCAGATCCCGAAGTATTTTTATTGGCCGCAAAACAATTAGGTGAAAATCCACAAGATTGTATTGTTTTTGAAGATGCAGTTGCAGGAATTCAAGCAGCAAACACAGCAAATATGATTTCTATTGGAATAGGTGAAGCCTCAGTTTTAAACGAAGCCGACTTTGTTTTTAAAGATTTTACAGAAATAAGCTCAGAATTTCTTGAAAAAATAAGTCAAGTAAAAAAGAAGGAATTAAAAAAAGTATAAGAGCATTTTATTTAAGGATAAATAAAAAGAAATCTCTTATTTAATGATTAGTAAAAAAATGAATCAAGATTATATAAAACCAGACAATTGGTCGATAATAGAAGAAGGCTTTGATGCAAATCGTATAAAAGCTTCAGAAAGCCTATTTAGCATTGGTAATGGTGCTATGGGGCAACGAGCCAATTTTGAAGAACAATACTCAGGATCAACATTTCAAGGCAGTTATATTGCTGGGGTTTATTATCCAGATAAGACAAAAGTAGGCTGGTGGAAAAATGGGTATCCAGAATATTTTGCAAAAGTACTTAATGCACCTAATTGGATTGGTATTAATGTGTTAATAAACGGCAAACAACTCGATTTATTTACTTGTAAAAAGGTCGAAAACTTTAAACGTGAGCTTAATATGCAAGAAGGGTGGTTATCTAGGAGTTTTATAGCGACTTTAAAAAATGATATTCAAGTTGAGGTAAAAACGAAGCGCTTTTTAAGTTTAGATTTAGAGGAATTAGGCGCCATAGTATATAATGTTACACCTATTAATGCACCTTCAGAAATTGAATTTCAACCTTACTTAGATAGCGGTATTACTAACGAAGATACCAATTGGGATGATAAATTTTGGGATACACTAAGGGTAAACCATGAGAATAATCAAGCTTTTATTGAAGCCAAAACCATGAAAACAGATTTTTATGTCTGTACATTTATGGAGTCTAAAGTCTTTTTAAATAATAAAGAAGTTTCAATAAAACCTAGCATAAAAACAGATTTTAATAAAGTTTTCTTTAATTATACTTACCAAGTAGCGAAAGATGAAACTTACTCAATTCAAAAATTTGGTGGTTATACTACAGATAGAAATTATGATAGAAACAAATTAACTTCTGTATCAAAACAAATCTTAGAAAAAGCTAAGCATATTGGGTTTAGTGGTTTATTACAAAACCAAAAAAAGGCTTGGACTAATATTTGGGAACGTGCAGATATTAGTATTACTGGAGATGTAAAAGCACAACAAGGAATCCGGTTTAATATCTTTCAACTCAACCAAACCTATTTAGGCAAAGATTCTAGATTAAATATTGGACCAAAAGGCTTTACAGGCGAAAAATACGGAGGCAGTACCTATTGGGATACCGAGGCATATTGTATTCCCTTTTACATGGCAACAAAAGATGAAAATGTAGCTAGAAACTTATTAGAATATAGATACAATCATTTAGAAAAAGCCATAGAAAATGCTAAAAAAATAGGGCTCAAAAACGGCGCAGCATTATACCCAATGGTTACCATGAATGGAGAAGAATGCCATAACGAATGGGAAATTACATTCGAAGAAATTCATCGTAATGGAGCCATTGCATTTGCTATATTTAATTACTATCGTTACACAGGAGATTATAGCTATATTCCAGAAAAAGGGTTAGAAGTGCTTATAGGAATTGCTCGTTTTTGGCATCAGCGTGCAAGTTTCTCTACTGATAAAAAGAAGTATGTTATTTTAGGCGTAACTGGTCCAAATGAATACGAGAATAATGTAAATAATAATTGGTATACTAACTATTTAGCCCAATGGTGCATTAATTATACTATCGAAAACATAGGTAAAGTAGCAACAGAATTTACATCAGATTATCAGCGTATAATTAAAAAAGTGTCATTATCTGCAAACGAATTAGAACAATGGAAAGCGGTAGCAAACAACATGTATTTTCCTTATTCTGATACCCATGAAGTATATCTTCAGCAAGATGGTTTTTTAGATAAAGAATTAGTTCCAGTTTCAAATTTAGAAAAATCACAACGACCAATAAATCAAAAATGGTCTTGGGATAAAATATTACGTTCTCCCTATATAAAACAAGCCGATGTTTTACAAGGTTTCTATTTTTTTGAAGATGATTTTACCATTGAAGAATTAGAGCGTCATTTCGATTTTTACGAACCTTTTACAGTACACGAAAGTTCTTTGTCACCATGTGTGCATAGTATTCAAGCTGCTAAATTAAATAGAATGGAACAAGCCTATCAGTTTTACTTGCGTACATCGCGTTTAGATTTAGATGATTATAATCACGAGGTTCATGAAGGGTTACACATTACATCAATGGCAGGAACATGGATGAGTATTGTTGAAGGTTTTGGAGGCATGCGTATTAAAGATAACAAGTTGTCGTTTACTCCAAGAATACCAAAACAATGGGAGGCATATTCATTTAAAGTGAATTTTAGAAACCATATTTTAAAGGTGAATATTAGTCAAAAGCAAACAGATTTTGAAATTTTAAGCGGAAACGAACTCGAAATTCTTGTAAATGATAAGTCTATATTTTTAAAAATAAAACAGTTACAAGCGGTATAATTTATACATAAAAATAAAAAGATGAAACCCTTATTCATATTAAGTTTTACAGTTTTTTTTACAGTTTTAAATTTAGTTAATTCACAAACGCTACAATCACCCAGTGCTGAATTAACCATGGAGTTTTCGCTTAAAAATGATGGTACACCAGCCTATCAATTAAGTTACAAAAACAAAGTAGTTATAAAGCCAAGTACTTTAGGTTTTGAGTTGAAAAATGATGAGAAATCATTGTTAAATGACTTTACTATTATTAAAACCAATACAACCAGTTTTGATGATACATGGACACCGGTTTGGGGCGAAGAAAAACAAATTAGAAATCGCTATAATGAGTTAGCAGTTCATTTAAAACAAAACGGAACCGACAGAATTATGATTATTCGTTTTAGAATGTTTAATGAAGGATTAGGGTTTAGGTATGAATTTCCAGAGCAGAAAAACTTAGTGTATTTTGTAATTAAAGAAGAGAGATCTCAATTTGCAATGACAGGAGATCATACTGCTTTTTGGATACCAGGAGATTACGATACACAGGAGTATGATTATACCGAATCTAAACTTTCTGAAATACGCGAAAAATTCGATAGTGCAGTTACCGATAATGCTTCACAAAAGCAATTTTCTAAAACAGGCGTACAAACAGCATTAATAATGAAAACTTCTGAAGGTTTATATATCAACTTACATGAAGCTGCATTAATAAACTATTCGTGTATGCATTTAAATTTAGATGATAAGCACTTTGTTTTTGAATCGCATTTAACCCCAGATGCTCAAGGCGACAAAGGTTATATGCAAGCACCATGTACAACCCCTTGGAGAACTATAATGGTAAGTGATGATGCACGAGATATTCTAGCATCAAAAATGACATTAAATTTAAACGATCCCTGCAAAATAGAAGATACATCATGGATTAAACCTGTAAAATACATAGGTGTTTGGTGGGAGATGATTACAGGTAAAAGTTCTTGGGCATATACAGACGATTTACCAGCAGTACAATTAGGAGTTACCGATTATACAAAGGTAACCCCTAATAAAACCCACGCAGCAAATAACACTAAAGTAAAACGATATATTGATTTTGCATCAGCACATGGGTTCGATGGTGTATTAGTTGAAGGTTGGAACGAAGGTTGGGAAGATTGGTTTGGAAAATCTAAAGATTATGTTTTCGATTTTGTTACACCTTATCCAGACTTTAATGTTCAAGAGATTCACGATTATGCAAAATCAAAAGGTGTTAAAATGATTATGCATCATGAAACTTCGGGATCTACTAGAAATTATGAACGCCACATGGATAAAGCATATCAATTCATGAAAGATAATGGTTATGATGCTGTAAAAAGTGGTTACGTAGGCAACATTTTACCAAGAGGAGAATATCATTACAGTCAATGGATTATAAATCACTATCAATACGCTATTGAGAAAGCTGCAGATTATGAAATTATGGTGAATGCTCACGAGGCAGTACGACCAACAGGAATTTGTAGAACCTATCCAAATTTAATAGGTAACGAATCGGCTAGAGGTACAGAGTTTCAAGCCTTTGGTGGCTCAAAACCAAACCATGTTACTATTTTACCGTTTACACGATTAATTGGAGGGCCAATGGATTATACACCAGGTGTTTTTGAAATGGATATTAGCAAGCTTAATCCTAATAATAATTCGCATGTTAATAGCACCATTGCTAATCAATTAGCACTTTACGTAACGATGTATAGTCCATTACAAATGGCAGCAGATTTGCCAGAGCATTATGAGCAGTTTATGGATGCTTTTCAATTTATAAAAGACGTTGCTATAGATTGGGATAAGAGTATTTATTTAGAGGCAGAACCAGGGCGTTATATTACTATTGCTAGAAAAGAAAAAGGAAGTAGTAATTGGTTTATAGGAAATGTAAATGGTAATAATCCTAGAACATCAACAATTAAACTAGATTTTCTTGATAAAGGAAAAAAATATATGGCAACTATTTATGCCGATGCTAAAGATGCGCATTATAAAACCAATCCGCAAGCCTACACTATAAACACAAAAAAAGTGACTAGTAAAACCAAGTTATCTCAATTATCGGTTTCTGGTGGTGGATTTGCTATTAGTATTAAAGAAATAAAATAAGCAATAGTTATGAAAAGTTTTGTTAATCGAAAAAAAAAGCAATTATTTGGTATCGTTTTGTTGATTGTTTTAGTTTTTACTTTTTCGTGTAAACAAGAAGGTGAGAAAGTCACAGAAAATAATCCATCAAGTACTTCGGTAGTTAACAAAACATATAAGGTTTCTCGTGTAGAACCTTCAAACTGGTGGGTGGGCTTTAAAAATACATCATTACAACTTTTGGTACATCATCCTAATATTTCAAAATACATTCCAGAAATTTCATATCAAGGAATATCGATTGCAAAAGTGCATCAAGCAGATAGTCCAAACTATCTGTTTATAGATTTAATTATATCTAAAACTACAAAAGCTGGTAAATTCGATATTATTTTTAAACAAGAAGATAATCCCGATTTAGTTTATAACTATGAACTTAAATCTAGAAAAAAATTAGCCAAAGATTTTATAGGTTTTAATAGTAGTGATGCTATTTATTTAATTACACCCGATAGGTTTTCGAATGGTAATTTCCAAAACGATATTGATAAATCCCTTAAAGAAAAAACAGTAAATAGAGAAGATAATTATGCGCGACACGGAGGCGATATTCAAGGCATTATTAACCATTTAGATTATATAGACGATTTGGGTTTTACAGCAATTTGGTCATGTCCGCTATTAATAAATAATATGCCTCAAAGCTCTTACCATGGTTATGCTATTACAGATTTTTATCATGTCGATCCACGTTACGGAACTTTAGAAGATTACAAAGTATTATCCTCTAAAATGGCTAAAAAAGGCATGAAACTAATCATGGATCAAGTTGCTAATCACTGCGGTATTGAGCATTGGTGGATGCAAGATTTACCCTTTAAAGATTGGATTAACTATCAAGAAAACTATAAAGAAAGCAAAGCTAATTGGGAAGGTGATAACAACATCATTACAAATCACAGACGCACTACAAATCAAGACCCATATGCTTCAAAAATAGACAAAGAAAAGATGAATGCAGGTTGGTTTGTTTCTGCGATGCCAGACTTAAATCAACGAAATCCATTTATGGCTAAATACCTAATACAAAATAGTATTTGGTGGATAGAAACTGTAAACTTAGCAGGAATACGCCAAGACACCTATCCATATCCCGATAAAAGTTTTATGAGTACTTGGGCTGGAGAAATCATGACCGAATATCCAAACTTTAGTATTGTAGGAGAAGAATGGAGTTTAAACCCATTATTAATTGGGTACTGGCAAAAAGGAGCTAATAATAAAGATGGTTACAAGTCTAATTTAAAATCTACTATGGATTTTGCGATGCAAAGCAACATAGTAAATGGTTTAAACGAAGAAGAATCTTGGGAAAATGGTTTAGTAAAACTATACGAAGGTCTAGCAAACGATTTTTATTATGCCAATCCAAAAGACATTATGATTTTTCTAGACAATCATGATATGAGTCGCATTTTTACACAATTAAAAGGCGATGTTATAAGTACTAAAATGGCCTTAAGTTATCTATTAACTTTGCCTAGAATTCCACAAATTTATTATGGGACAGAAATATTAATGCATGATTTTGATAAACCAGGAGATCATGGGTTAATTCGTTCTGATTTTCCTGGAGGTTGGGAGAGTGATGCTGTTAATACTTTTACAGGAAAAGGTTTAACAGATAATCAAAAAGACGTACAATCTTTCCTTAAAAAAATATTGATTTACAGAAAACATAGTAAAGCCATACATATAGGAGATACAGTTCATTTTGCTCCAGAAAATAGCGTTTATGTGCTGTTTAGAATTTTTGAAGACGAAACAGTAGTTCATATTTTAAACAAAAACGAAGTTCCAATAAGTTTAGATTTAAATAGATTTAAGGAAATTAATTTAAATGGAAAAACACTAAAAAATATTATTACTAACAGCACAGTAGTTTGGGAAGATAAATTAATACTTAAAGAAAAAGGAAGTGTTTTTTTAACAACAAAACTTGATTAATACAATCTATTTATACAAATTTTAAACTAGCAGAAGATATCTAATTAAAACCATATGAAGAAGCAAAGTATTTACATATTAATTCTTCTTATTTTAATATTAACAGGGTGTAAAAAGGAAGAAAACCTTGTTGTAAAACCAATAATAGACAATACAAAATCGGATAGTAAAATTGTGGTTTATCAAGTTTTTACACGTTTATTCGGAAATACAAATACTACAAACAAGCCATGGGGAACCATAGAAGAAAATGGTGTTGGAAAATTCAACGATTTTACAAACAAAGCTTTAAAAGAAATTAAAGATTTGGGAGTAACCCATATTTGGTATACTGGAGTTCCTCATCATAATATTATTACAGATTACACAAAATATGGTATTTCAAATGATGATCCAGATATTGTAAAAGGACGTGCTGGCTCACCTTATGCCGTTAAAGACTATTATAATGTTAATCCAGATTTAGCAGAAAACCCTACTAATAGGCTCGAAGAATTTAAAGCGCTTATAGCAAGATCTCATGCGACTGGTTTAAAAGTAATTATAGATATTGTGCCTAATCACGTAGCTAGAAATTATAAAAGTATTTCTAAACCCAAAGGAGTTAAGGATTTTGGGGAAGAAGACGATACAACAGTTATGTATCATGTAAACAATAATTTTTATTACAACCCAAAAGAAAGTTTTAAAGTTCCCGTTTGGACAAATGATTACTCTCCTTTAGGAAATGAAAAGCATCCTTTAGAAGATGGATTATTTCACGAAGTACCAGCAAAATGGACAGGTAACGGATCGAGATTATCACAGCCTAATATGAGCGATTGGTACGAAACCGTAAAAATTAATTATGGAGTTACGCCAGAAGGTATTAAAGATTTTGACACCCTCCCAAAGGCATTTGAAAACAAAAGTTACGACAAGCATTATGAATTTTGGAAAGAAAGAAAAGTACCTAATTCGTGGATAAAGTTTAAAGATATTGCATTGTATTGGATTGAAATGGGAGTAGATGGTTTTAGATACGATATGGCAGAAATGGTACCTGTAGAGTTTTGGAGTTTTATGAATTCCACAATTAAAATGAAAAAGCCTGAAGCTTTTTTATTAGCAGAAGTTTATAATCCGAGTTTATATAGAGACTATATAAAAAAAGGAAAAATGGATTATTTGTATGACAAAGTCGAGTTATACGATACCATTAAATATATTATGCAAGGTTATGGGAAGACCGATAACATTCCGTTAATTCAAGAAGGTTTAAAAGATGTTGAGCATCATATGCTTCACTTTTTAGAAAACCATGACGAGCAACGTATAGCAAGCCCAGATTTTGCTGGAAACTCAAAAAAAGGAAAACCAGCTATGGTTGTTTCTGCAACAATAAGTACATCTCCAACCATGATTTATTTTGGACAAGAAGTAGGAGAGGATGCATCAGAAGAAACGGGTTTTGGAGATCCAACACGTACTTCTATTTTCGATTATGTTGGCGTGCCTGCGCATCAACGCTGGGTAAATAATAAACAATTTGATGGTGGGCAATTAACCAATAAAGAAAAATCATTAAGAGATTTTTATAAGCGGCTTTTAAATTTTACCATAAATAGTTCTGCACTTTCAGATAAGTATCAAGATATTCATTTATATAACAGAAAACACACTGATGGCTACAATGATAAAGTTTTGTCTTTTGTACGTTGGAGCGAGACTGAGAAACTTATAATTGTTTCTAATTTTGATGCAGATAGTCATTATAAATTCAGCTTAAAAATACCAAAAAATATTATTGATACATGGAATTTGCATGAAGGAAATTATAAAGTTGAAGACCAACTATACAATCAATTTTCAACAGATTTAATTGTAGAAAAAAACTTCGGAATCATCAATATAACTTTAAATGCCTTAGAATCTTTCATATTAAAAGTTCAATAAAACATACACATGAAACAATTTTTAATTATAACAATAACACTAATCACTCTTACAGGTTGTAGTAAAAAGGTTGAAGAAAATCTAATAGTAGAAAAAACACCATTTATTTGGGAAGCTGCTAATGTATATTTTCTTTTAACAGATAGGTTTAATAATGCAGATGCATCTAACGATATTAATTTTGATAGAACTTTAGAAACAGGAAAACTTCGTGGTTTTGAAGGGGGTGATTTAAAAGGAATTACTCAAAAAATTGAAGAAGGCTATTTTACCCATCTAGGGGTTAATGCCATTTGGATGACACCAATTGTGGAGCAAATTCATGGCGGTACAGATGAAGGAACAGGTTTTACCTACGCTTATCATGGGTATTGGACTAAAGATTGGACGGCCATCGATTCTAATTTTGGCACAAAAGAAGATTTAAAAAAATTGGTGCAAACGGCGCATAAAAATGGCATTAGAATTTTATTGGACGCCGTTATAAATCATACTGGGCCAGTTACTGAAAAAGATTCTGTATGGCCATCAAGTTGGGTGCGAACCGAACCAAAATGCACTTATGATAGTTACGAAAATACAACGACTTGTACCTTAGTTGAAAACCTTCCAGACATTAAAACAGAAAGTAACGAAACTGTTAATTTGCCACCACAATTAGTAAAAAAATGGAAGCAAGAGGGACGGTACAATCAAGAAATAGCAGAACTTGATGCGTTTTTTAAAAGAACAGGATACCCAAGAGCACCGAGGTTTTATATTATAAAATGGTTAACAGATTATATTACAGAATTCGGGATTGACGGTTATCGTGTAGATACAGTAAAACATACCGAAGCATACGTATGGCAAGAATTTAAAACAGAATGCGATTATGCTTTTGAAACATATAAAAAGAAAAACCCAGATAAAGTTTTAGATGAAAATAATTTTTATTTGGTTGGCGAAGTTTATAATTATGGTATTAACACAGGAAAGTATTTTGATTTTGGAGATAAAAAAGTAAATTATTTTGATAATGCTTTTCAAAGCCTTATAAATTTTCAATTCAAATGGAATGCATCAGAACAGAATTATGAGACCTTATTTACTAATTATTCAAACTATCTTAACAATGATTTAAAAGGCTACGGTACTCTAAACTATTTGTCGTCTCACGATGATGGACAACCTTTTGATGCTAATCGCAATAAGCCATACAAAACAGCAACAAAATTATTACTTGCTCCAGGAACATCTCAAATATATTATGGTGATGAGTCCGCACGCTCATTAATAATTGAAAGAACTGAAGGAGATGCCACTTTACGTTCTAATATGAATTGGGAAGAACTGGAAAGTAAAGAAGAGATACTATTGCATTGGCAAAAATTAGGGCGATTTCGTGCAAAACATCCAGCAGTTGGGGCAGGAGTTCATCAAATGATTTCTGAAATACCTTATTTATTTAGTAGAAGTTTTTCAAAAGATAATTTTAAAGATTTAGTGGTAGTTGGTTTAGATTTACCAAAAGGAGAAAAAGTTCTAGATGTATCTAAAGTTTTCAAAGATGGTGATGTTTTAAATGATGCTTATAGCTTAAAAGTTAGTACTGTAAAAAAAGGTGTTATTACATTAAATACAGAATATGATTTGGTTCTATTAGAAAAAAAATAATATTCTTAAGCAGAAAATGTTTAAAAAAAGTCTCTAGACAAATTTATCTAGAGACTTTTAGTGGAGTCGGAGAGAATCGAACTCTCGTCCAAACAAGTAACCAAAGAGCTTTCTACACGTTTATTCTTTTCTTAGGTTTTCGATTACAAGCTGGTTAAAGACAACCTACTTACAACTTATCTTCTTTAGTTTCAATTAGGCGTCAAAGCGCCACCTAATCTATATTGACATTTACGATGCCTCAAAATGGAACGCCGTCAATCAAGGCTTTCCGGAGACATAAAGCTTGTACACCTTGTGTACC
>NZ_CAXIBN010000024.1:0-25056 GCF_964021735.1 uncultured Wocania sp.
TTCAGATTGACGCATTTTCTATTTATTCTTCACATAAATCAATTTAAATCGTGTATTACTTTGGTCACGCTGCTCCATTTCAAATTGCGGCAATGATTTAAAAAGTGGTGTTAGTTTAACAAAACCAAAGTTTCTTGAATCAAAATTAGGCTGCTTTTTAAGTATTAACGAACCTACATCACCAAGAAAAGCCCAACCGTCTTCATCGGCTGCATCATCAACAGAATTTTGTAGTAGTTTAATAACTTTAGGCGTTATGTTATATAAATTTTCTTTTTTAGTTTTTACACCCTTTTCATCTTTATCATTATCGCTTTTAAGAATTTCTAAATAAATAAATTTATCACAAGCTACAATAAAAGGGTTGGGTGTTTTTTTCTCGCCCATACCATAAACCTGCATACCTGCTTCTCGCAAACGTGTAGCAAGTTTAGTAAAATCACTATCAGATGAAACTAAGCAAAATCCGTTTACTTTTTCAGAATATAAAATATCCATAGCATCAATAATCATAGCAGAATCGGTAGCATTTTTACCTGTAGTATAGCCGTATTGTTGAATAGGTGTTATAGCATTTTCAAGCAGAATATTTTTCCATTTAGACAAATGTGGTTTGGTCCAATCTCCATAAATCCTTTTAATCGTTGGTGTACCGTACTTTGTTATTTCTTCCATCATTTCTGAAATGTACTTTGATGGTATGTTGTCGCCGTCAATTAAAACGGCAATTTTTGTGTCTTTTATCATATTGCATAAAGGTACTGAAATATTACAGAATATGCATCTACTTCATTTTTTGTTCTATTCAATTAACAAAAGAGCTTTCCTTAACATTTTTAACATTTTATAAAGAAATAACCATTTCATTCTTTTTATTTTTAGCGTCACTAACCAAAAAACACTCAAATATATTTCAATTAAACATTTAATTTATGAAACACCAAAAACTCAGAGTTTTAAAATTTTTAAGCGTAGCATTTATGCTAGCGCTTTTTCTTATTCCTCAAAATACTGAAGCGCAAAGAAGTAAAGTTCGTAAAAAAAAGAACAAAGTAGAAGCTCCAGCTAAACCAGCTCCAAAAAAATCTAAAGAAAAGAAGATTGAAGACCTAGTTAAATCTAGCAAAAAGATTGAAGGTTTATTTACTATGTACCAAGATACACTTACGGGGTCTTTACAAATGTTAATCTCTGACGATCAGATTGATAAAGAGTATATCTATTTTAGTCAAATAGCAGATGGTGTTATGGATGCTGGAAGAATTAATAGAGGTTCGTATATGGGCTCAAAAGTTTTCAAAATTAAAAAGTACTTTAATAAAATTGAATTCGAAACTCAAAACAATTCATTTTACTTTGATCCAGATAGTGCACTTTCAAAATCAAAAGAGGCAAATATTAGTAATGGCAATATGGCAAGTGTTAAAATTGAAGCTCACGACAAAAAGAAAGGGCTATATTTAATTAAAGCAGATGGCTTGTTTTTAAGCGAAACATTTTCTCAAATAAAAAGGCCAAATTTTCCTGGAACACCTCCAACGGCATTTAAACTTGGCAGTTTAAGTAAAACCAAAACAAAGGTTAATTCCATTAAGAATTATGAAGAAAACACCAATCTTCAAGTAGAATATGTATACTCCTCGCCTTCCGTTTTAAATGGTGGATCTAACGCTGTGGCGGATGGAAGAAATGTAAGTATTAAAGTTTTTCATAGTTTAATTGAAATGCCTGATAATGATTATGAAGTAAGATACGACGATCCGAGAGTTGGCTATTTCCTAACACAAGTAGATGATCAAACATCAACGAGTGCAACACCTTATCGCGATTTAGTACACCGTTGGAATTTAAAAAAGAAAGACCCAAATGCTGCAATTTCTGAACCTGTTGAACCCATTACATGGTGGATAGAAAACTCAACACCTGTTGAGTGGCGAGAAACCATTAAAAATGCTGTTTTACAATGGAATGTGGCTTTCGAAAAAGCTGGTTTTAAAAACGCTATGGCTGTTAAAATTCAACCAGATGATGCCGATTGGGATGCTGGAGATATTAGATACAATGTATTACGTTGGACATCGTCTCCTCAACCGCCGTTTGGTGGTTACGGACCAAGTTTTGTAAACCCAAAAACTGGACAAATTTTAGGTGCAGATATTATGTTAGAATATGTTCACTTTACAAATAGAGTGATGTATGATAAGCTATTCGATTTGTCGTCTTTAAACAAAACTTTTGATGGTTCTGAAACTCATGAAGATAATAAAATGTATTGCTCTTTAGGTCATATTATGCACGAAAACACACTTTTTGGAAATGCGGTTTTGAAAGCTTCAAATGCATCAGATTTAGAGATGAAACGCATGAAAAAAGAAGCTATGATTGCTTTAATTATGCACGAAGTTGGACATACATTGGGTTTAAATCATAATATGAAAGCAAGTCAGTTATTTTCACCAGAGCAATTAGCAAATGCAGATTTTATTAATGGAAAATGTTTAACAGGTTCTGTTATGGATTATGCAGCCATAAACATTACAAAAGACAGAAGCAAACAAGGACAATATTACGATACATCTGTTGGACCATACGATGTATGGGCTATCCAATTTGGGTACACTCCATTTAAAAGTAAAAGTGAAAGAGACGCGCTACTAAGTCAATCGACAAAACCAGAATTGATTTTTGGTAATGATGCCGATGATATGCGTTCTCCTGGAAAAGCTATTGATCCGAGAGTTATGGTTGGAGATTTATCTAACGATCAAATTACCTATTCCAACGACCGTTTTGAAGTTATCAATACAATGATGAAAGATATTAAAAATAAGTTTTCAAAATCGGGTCAATCGTATCAAGAACTAAGACAAGCTTATTATATCTTAAGTAGTCAAAGAGGAAGTGCTGCTAATGTAGTTTCAAGATTTATTGGTGGCGTTTATGTAGATAGGGCTATGGCTGGTCAAAATGGCGAAACGCAACCTTATACACCAGTAAGTTTAAAAGACCAAAAAAGGGCTATGGCTAGCTTAAGCAAATACGTTTTTGCTCCAAATGCTTTTGATGCACCAAACGATCTATACAACTATTTAGCAATGCAACGCAGAGGCTATGGGTTTTTTAGTGCTACTGAAGACCCAAAAATACATAGTCAAGTTTTAGGGTATCAAAAAAATGTATTAAATCATATTTTACATCCAAATACATTGCAACGTATTACAGACTCTGAATTGTATGGTAACGATTATAAACTATCTATGTTTATGAGCGACTTAAATAGTGCTATTTTTAAAGCAGATATTAACAGTAGCATCAATTCATTCAGGCAAAATTTACAATTAGAGTATACAAACATGTTAATTGATATGCTCACTGGTAAACAAAGTGGCAGATATACAAATAATGCAAAATCTATGGCGTTATATAATTTAAAAAATATAAGAACCATGGCTGCATCTTCAGGAAATGTATCATCGAGAGCACACAAACAACATTTAAGAACACTTATTGATAATGCTTTAAAAGAGGTTAAATAATAACATTAAAACATAAATAGTTAACAAAAGCCATATCAATTAAAAAAAGATATGGCTTTTATTTTTTTGATTATCTTATTCAAAAATTCACCTTCTTAATATGAAAAAAACTGTAGCTGTCTTTTTTTTATTTATTGTAACTCAATCTTTCGGTCAAAAGAATGTGTTTAAAAAAGGATTAATCATTGAAAAGAATTATTACACTGAAATTAATTTTGAATTTATTTCAGAAAAAATAATTATACCGATAGAAATTGAAAATAAAGTCTATCGCTTTATGTTAGACACAGGAGCACCCAACTTAATTTCTGCAAATCTTAAAAGTATTATTAAAACAGTATCAATAAAAAATATTAATGTACGAGATGCTACAAACAGACAAAATAGTTTAGAGATTGTTTCTATTCCAGAGATTAATTTTGGTGGTGTTATTTTTAAAAATTGTCCAACATTAGTAGATAAAAACAAAGATAATTTAATTTTTGATTGCTTTGAAATTGATGGTATTATTGGAAGCAATATGTTGCAAAAATCTATAGTTCAAATAGATTTAAAAGAAAAAGTAATTAGATTAACCGACGCCAAAAAGAAACTTAATTTAAATAAAGAAAACGCTGCGAAGCTTTATTTAATTGGTGGGCAAAAAAGCCCATATATATGGATTAATTTAAAAGGCAAAACCAATGCTAGAGAGCAATTATTAATTGATACAGGTATGAAAGGGTTTTACGATTTATCACTTAAGAATTTTGGGATACTACAAAAAAACAACATATATAAAGTACACAATGAAGGTATTGGCAGTAAAAGTATTGGCTTATTTGGTGCAGCAAAAAAAAGCAAGCATTATAGAGTTAGTGTTGAAGATTTAAAAATAAATAATACCACTTTTATAAACGTAACTACGGAAACTACAAACGATAGTAATTCAAGAATTGGGTCTGAAATTTTAAAGTATGGAATAATGACCATAGATTTTCTGAACAATAAATTTTATTTTGATTCTTTTGAAAAAACAACCAATTTACAGAAAAAAATACTAGGTTTTAGTCCCACTATAATAAATAATAAACTTGCTGTTGGTATTGTTTGGGATGGAGATTTAAAAAAAGAAATTAGTTTTGGTGATGAAATTATTAAATTAAACACACTTGATGTCACTAAAATTGATATTTGCGATTTTATAACTTCAAAGACCATATACAATAAAAAGGACACTATAGAATTAACTGTAAAAACTAGTGAAGGTTTATTAAAAACTTTATTAGTAGAAAAAACATTACCCAAATAAAAAAAGCTACTTTAATAAAAGTAGCTTTAAGTGTATATAGAGCGAATGTTTCTTTTTAGAGCCAGTAACTGGTTTACTTTATGTTTCATTCGTTATTCTATTTTTTATTGTTCAAAATTTATGCCAAAACTTAATTGAGTGTACAATTTTAATTAAAAAAATTATGAATACTTGGGTACTTTACCTTTTACATCTTTATAGAAATTGTACATAAATTCAAAATCTGCTTTCGTATCATTTGTAGGATAAAAGGGTTCTGAAATCTTATTTTGTTTTTTTTCAAAATCTAGCGTAAACATAATAATGGGTACATTAGCTTCTTTGGCGATATAATAAAACCCTGTGCGCCACTCCTCTACTTTTTTTCTTGTGCCTTCTGGTGCCATAGTCATTCTAAACTCATCATGTTCGGTAAACAATTTTGCTATAGCTTGCACCTTGTTTTCATTAGATTGTCTATTAATTGGTGCGCCTCCTAAAGTTCTAAAAAACCATCCGATAGGAAAAACAAACAATTCTTTTTTACCAACAAAATTCGTTTTAATATTTAAAACTGACCGTAATAAAACACCAATATAGAAGTCGTGCCAACTGGTATGTGGTGCTGCAATAATTACTGCTTTTTTTATTATATCATTAGAAAAATTGATGTTGCCAACCGCTTTCCACCCTAAAAGCTTAAAATAAATAAATTTGGCTAACCACCGCATATTACATTTTTTGGTAAAGTTCTTTAAGCTTCTTTGGTGTTATTATTTTTTTCCAGTTTTTCCCAATGGCGTTTTCCCACAAAGGTTCTAAACTAAGCGATATATTAATCATTACATCAAATTCTCTATCACTTAAATTAGCACAGATTCCTTTAGGCAAAACAATATTATGCTTCTTTTTCATAGCTTTAAAAAGTTTTACTCCTTCTGGATAAAACTCTTCTAAATGATTAAAAACAATGCAGTTTCCTATACCATGTTTCGTGCCTAACAAATATGATAAGCCGTAACTCATAGCATGTGCTACACCAACTTGTGAGTAAACAATACTCATACCTCCGTGCCACGACGCCATCATTAGTTTTTCTTGGGCATCAACTTTAGTAAGTGTATCTCCCAAAAATATATCTTCACAAAGTTGCAAAGCCATTTCGCCATAACTTTGACTAAAAGTATTTAGATAAGTTCCTGTAAGCGATTCAATACAATGTATATAACAATCCATACCTGTATAAAACCACTGCTCTGTTGGAACATCTTTGGTGAGTTCAGAATCTAATATGACTTGATCGAAAGGTGTGAAATCTGAATTTATACCTAATTTTTTTTCTGGACCAGTAAGTACCGTTGTTCTAGAAACTTCTGCTCCTGTACCAGATATAGTTGGAATACCTACATGATATATAGCTGGATTTTTAACTAAATCCCAACCTTGATAATTTTTAGTTTCGCCTTCATTGGTTATCATTATAGAAACCGCTTTTGCCAAATCTAGCAATGTACCTCCTCCTATTCCAATAATTCCAGAGGGACGCTCTTTCGTGTTTAAAATAATGTCTTCAACTAACTCATCTACTTGAGATGTTTTAGGCTCTTCTTTTGCAGATATATATATAATTCTGTCATCGTAAGAAGTAGGTATTCTTGATGTTAACCAAATATTGTTTTTAAATACATCATCTACCAAAAAAATAAATGGCGCATTAATACTTAATCGCTTTGGGGCAATAATATCACTTAACTGATTAAAACTACCTCTGCCAAAAATCACCCTTGGCACCATGGGAAAGTTTTTATAATTCATTTAATATATTTTCTTTTTTCAAAATGTAAAAATAGTACTATTTTCACTTTTACTGGATTAAAAAGTAATGAAATATCTTACTAATTAGTTTAATAAATTTAATACGTCTTTTAGGCCACTAATGGTTTTATATGTTATACCGTTAATTTCTTTTTTACTTACTTTTTCGTGTGCCCAAGTGGTATGAAATGGAATATGAATGGCATTTGCTTTTATATTTACCAAGGGCAAAACATCTGATTTTAAAGAGTTTCCTATCATTAAAAATTCTGATGGTTTAATATCTAAATGGTTTAATAAATTTGAGTAATTAGTTTCCTTTTTATCGCTTAACACTTCAATATGATGAAAATACTTAGTTAATCCAGACTTTTCCAATTTTCGTTCTTGGTCTAACAAATCGCCTTTGGTTGCTAGTATTAATCTGTATTTTTTTGATAGTACACTTAAAACATCTTCCACACCATCAAGCAATTCCACAGGTTTTTCAAGCATATTTTTACCAATATTTAAAATGGCTTCAATAGTTTTGTTTGTAATGCTATAGTTAGATAATTCTAAAGCGACCTCTACCATCGATAAAATGAAAGCTTTTACACCATAGCCATAAAGTGGTAGGTTTTTCATTTCCATTTTAAATAACTCTTGATCTATTTTATTTGGAGTTTCGTATTCTGATAATAAACGTTGAATTTCTTCTTCAGCTTCACGAAAATAAGTTTCATTAACCCAAAGTGTATCATCGGCATCAAAACCAATTACTTTTATATTTTTATAATTTACTTCCATAATTTCTTGGCGCGTTCTAAATCTTCGGGGGTATCAATCTCAACTCCTTGTACATCTGTTTCAACCATTTTTATACGTTTTCCGTATTCTAAATAACGTAATTGTTCAAGTTTTTCAGATGCCTCTAAAGAAAGTATTGGTAAACGATAAAAATCTAATAAAGCTTCTTTTCTAAAAGCATAAACACCTTTGTGCTTGTAATATTTTACACCAGCATTTTTATCTCTTAGGTAAGGAATTATGCTTCGCGAAAAATACAATGCGAAATTAGTATTATCGACAATTACTTTTACGGTATTTGGGTTTTTAATTTCGTCATCATCTGTAATATGAACCATTAAGGATGCCAAATCAATTTTCTTTTTATTGTCATCTTTAAAAACTTCTATCAATTTTTTTAATGATTCTCTGTCAGTAAATGGTTCATCGCCTTGAACATTTATAACAATATCAATATCTAAACTCTCAACGGCTTCGGCTATTCTATCGCTTCCGCAATCATGCTCTCTAATACTCATAATAGCTTTACCTCCGTTATTTACAATTTCGTTATAAATAATATCGCTATCGGTTACTACAAAAACATCATCAAATAGATTGGTGGCAACTGTGGCTTCGTAAGTCCTAGTGATAACCGTTTTCCCTCCTAAATCTTGCATAAGTTTTCCTGGAAAACGTGTTGCACTATAACGTGCAGGAATCATTGAAATTATTTTCATTTATTTCTTAATAATGTATTTCAAAAATACTATAAATATTAATGATTTTTGACCTTAGATGGTTTAAACTTTTTATATAATCTAAAAATGATAAGTAATAAGATGACTACTAAAATCACAGCTAAAATAGGCAAGAATATTGAAATCACAGACATAATCGTTGCCGTTCCAGTTTCTAAAGAAGATACTATGGGATTTCCTAAACCGCCTGTTGTTACGGTTGATGCCAATCGTGTAGTACTTGATGTGCCTGCTATAGCCGCCGCAGTACCACCTCCTGCAATAATGGCTAACGACCAAGTAACCACTGGACTTAAATCGGCAATCGTAGACATCATAACTACTGTTCCTGCGAGTGCCGCCAATGGTATCGCAATACTATCTAATAAGTTATCGATATATGGTATAAAATAGGCAAATATTTCTACCACAGTTGCAACTCCTAAAGTTATTAAAGCCGTTGTACTGCCAATCCATTGCCAAGATTCATTAAGCTGCCAAAGATTAAAATAAGATGCTAAACTTAAGACGAATAATGGCAGAAATATTCTAAAACCAACCGATGCAGAAAGTCCTATACCTAAACAAATACTAATAATGGTTTCTACTGTCATACTTTAAATATAATTAAAAAACTATTCTTCAAAAAAATCATTTTTAAAACCTATAAGATATAATTTTTCTTTAGCTCTAGTAACGGCTGTATATAACCATCGTAAATACTCTTTATCAATACCATTTGGCAAATAAGGTTGCTCTACAAATACGGTATGCCATTGCCCTCCTTGAGATTTATGACATGTTATGGCATAAGAAAATTTAACTTGTAGTGCATTAAAATGTTTATTCCCTTTTATTTTTAAAAATTTTTTGTAATTACTCGATTCGTCCTCATAATCTTTTTGAACTTCTTGATACAATCTATTTGAATCTTCGTAAGTTAACGATGGAGTTTCTGCTTCAATAGTATCCAATAATAAAACCGTTTCAAAAGGTCGCATTTTTGGGTAATCTACCATTCGTACTTTAACTTCAGCAAAGCGAAAACCATACAACTCTTTAATCGAAAAAATTTCTAAAACTTCTATAATATCTCCATTTGCTATAAAACCAGCTTCGGTTGTGGGCTTAATCCAAAAATAATTATTCTTAACTACCATTAAATAATCTCCAGCAGTCAACTCATTTTCGTTAAATAAAATTCGACTTCTAATTTGTTGGTTATAAAGATTAGCACGCTTGTTGCTTCTTACAATAATGGCTGTTTCTTCGTTTCCTAAACTACTGTAAGCATCGTTAATGGCGTCCATTATTTCGTAACCATCAACTAACCTAACAATATCCTTAAATCCGTTTAAATCGAATTTAAATCCATCATAGAAAGTATTTGATATGGCTTCACGTAAAACCGTAGCATTCTCTAAAATACCAGAATCATACTCTTGTCGCATCACTTCATCTAATTCCATTTTAGTAACTTCTTTGTTGTAATTTAAAGCTAACATTTTTTCGTTTAAAGCTGGACTCAAATCTAATTTTACTGGAGGTAATTGTGCTGTATCGCCAATTAAAAGTAGTTTACATTGATGACCAGAATATACATACTGCATTAAATCGTCTAGTAACGACCCATTTTCAAATAATTTAGAATCTCCTGGCGTATCAGGAATCATAGAAGCTTCGTCAACAATAAAAATGGTATTTTTATGCTTGTTAGGCTGCAAAATAAATTTTACACCGCCGCCTTTATCTTTTTTAGGGAAATATATTTTTTTATGAATAGTAAACGCTTCCTTACCAGAATAATTTGAAATAACTTTAGCAGCTCTACCAGTTGGCGCCATTAATACAGCACTTTTTTTTGCTTTCCATAAATTGGTAACCATACAGCCTACTATGGTAGTTTTGCCAGTACCAGCATAACCTTTTAGCAAATACAGTGCATTTGGAGTTTTGCTAAATATGAATTCTGAAAGCTGTTGCAGAACAATATTTTGTTTTAACGTAGGTTGAAACGGAAATTGTTGTTTTATAAGGGCGTAAAATTCGGATGATGTCATTAAAACACTAATATTTTATAAATTATTCAAATATAGAAATGATTTTTACGCACTTTGGTTTTTACGATTAAAAAAAAATTGTAGATTTGCGAAAGACCATTAATAAATTTATCTAATAAATAACGTATCATGAAATTAATTCTCGTTGCAATTGCTGTAATTATTGTTACAATTGGCTTAGTTAAGTTAATTGACAAATTTATTCCTACAAAATTCAAACCTCTTTTGCAACTTGCATTATGGGTAGCTATTGCTTTTTTAGGGTATAATACATTTCAATCTGTATATGCGCCCATTCAATTTAATAAATTAAAAAACAAACGCTACGCTAAAGTAATTGAAAGTTTAAATGATATTAGAGATGCACAATTAGCACACAGAAAAATAACTGGTAAGTTTGCGGGCAACTTTGACAACTTAGTTAAGTTTGTAGATACTGCTCAATATACTATTACACAACGTAGAGATACTAGTGTTATAGACCCTATATTAACGAAACAATTTGGAGTTGATATGTATGAAGATAAAGTTTTAATCGACACTTTAGGATTTGTGCCAGTAAAAGATTCGCTATTTAAAAACTCTGACCGTTATAAAACTATGATGAATGTACCAGTTGGAAAAGAAGACGCTAAATTTGAACTTAAAGCTGGTTTTTTAGAACAAAACAATACCAAAATACCTGTTTTTGAAGCACTAGTAAAAAAATCAGTTATTTTATTTGACCAAGATAAAGATCTCCTTTCTCAAGAAAATCAAGTAGTATCTGTTGATGGTGTTAATGGAGATGCATTAAAAGTAGGTTCAATGGACGAAGTAAATACTGCTGGAAACTGGCCAAAAACATATGGCGCAAACGAATAAAGACTATAATAAACTAACTAATCTAGAATTGTCCATTCAAATAAGTTTGAGTGGACTTTCTTTTTGTATACTACAAAGTGATATAAAAACTATTACAACATTAAAGCATGTTGGCTTTGAAAAAAAGCTAAATCCGTTTGAGGTTCTAGACAAGCTTATTCATCTATTTAATACAGAGTCTGTTTTACAAGCTTCATTTAGTAATGTTAATATAATTTATACTAACGAGCTTTCTACATTAGTACCAAAACCTTTATTTAAAGAAGACTGTTTAGCAGATTATTTAAAGTTTAATTCTAAAATACTTAAATCTGATTTTATAGCTTTCGATACTATTGAATTAAACGACAGTGTTAACGTTTATGTGCCCTATGTAAATGTTAATAATTTTATTTACGAAAAATTCGGCAACTTTACTTATAAACATTTTTCTACAATTTTAATTGAGCGCATTTTATTTATTGAAAAAAATGTGGACAACACTAAGGTTTATGTAAATGTAAATACAAATTATTTTGAAATAATTGTTGTAGAAAAAGGAAAGCTCATCTTTTACAATACTTTTGAATACACTACAAAAGAAGATTTTATTTATTATATACTCTTTACTGCCGAACAATTAAAGCTAAATCCTGAAACCCTTAATTTAATCCTTATTGGCGATATTATTAAAGATGATGAATTTTATAAAATAGTATATAAATATATAAGGCACATTAGTTTTGGTAATCGTTTTGATGATTACAACTATTTAGAACAACCAAAAACCAGTTATTCAAATTTTACTTTAATAAATAGCTTTTAATGCGTATTATATCAGGAATATATAAAAGCAGAAAAATTATCGCACCAAAAAACTTACCGGTGCGTCCAACAACTGATATGGCAAAAGAGTCGTTGTTTAATATTATAAATAATAATTTTTATTTTAGTGATATTTCCGTACTCGATTTGTTTGCAGGAACAGGTAATATAAGTTACGAGTTTGCTTCTAGAGGTACAGAACAAATTACAAGTGTCGATCAAGATTTTGGTTGCATTAAGTTTATAAATAAAACAGCAGAAACTTTTAAAATGCCAATTAGTACTATTAAAAGTGATGTGTTTAAGTTTTTAGAAAAAACAACTTTGCAAGCTCATATTATTTTTGCAGATCCGCCTTATTCATTTTCTGAAGAATTATTTTCTAAAATTCCAGAATTAATCTTTCAAAATAATTTATTATTAGAAGAAGGTTTGTTAATTATTGAGCATTCCAAACATACAAATTTATCTAATCTTATCCATTTTAGCTATTCAAAAAGTTATGGTGGTAATGTGTTTAGCTTTTTTGAAGTAAATTAATTTTTCAACATTTTATTCATAATTCCTTTTTTTTCAGTACATTAGTAATCTCCTTAAGAGTCCCAGACTCTATTAACATCTTACTCTCAACAAAAAAGCAATACACTTTCTTGTGCACTTATTTTATGGTTAGAATTTAATACTAACATTTTAAACCACTAACCAAATGAAAAAACTCTTTTTATTAGGACTTGCAATTACGCTATTTATTGCTTGTCAAAATCAACCACAACGTTATTTTGCTGAATCTCCTGAGATTGAAACATTAAAAGCAGGAATAAATGCTTATGAAAAAGGAGATTGGAGTAAATGGAAAAGTCATTTTGCAGATACCGCCAAAATATTTGTTAATTCAACCAAACCGGTAACAGTTGAAAAGAGATTAGAAGACCTAAAAGCATCCACTAGTGCTATGTCAGCTTATGGTTTTAATCATGATAAAGAATATGTTGAAATGGTTTTAGACAAAGAAGACGAAACTTGGGTCTATTATTGGGCAGCACACAAGGCAACCTTTACAGCTACCAATAAAGAATTACTTATCCCAGTTCATTTAGCAGTTCAATTTGTTAATGGAAAAATTGTTGAAGAACATATTTATTTTGATGGTACTGCTATGAATTCCGAATTTGAAGCATTAGTAAATTCTAAAACTGAAATGGAAACACCAGAGGAATAATATTCATTAAAACTTTAAATAAAATGAAAAAGCTACTCTTACTTGGGTTTATTTTCTCCCTTATTTTAGCGTGTAATTCAGAACCTGAACGTTATTTCTCTGAATCTCCAGAAATAGAATCCTTAAAATTAAGGATAAAGGCTTATGAAGCACAAGATTGGGATTCTTGGAAAACCCAATTTGCAGATACCGCAAAAGTATTTCATAATAAAAACATAGGAATTTCTTATTTGGAAAGTATGAAAAATCATCAAGACATGATTGCTAACTTCTCATCTTATGGCTTTTCAGATGAAAAAACAGTGCTAGAAATGGTAATTGATAAAAACGGCAAAAAATGGGTTAATTATTGGTCCGTTTGGAGTGGAAAACTAAAAGCAAATGGTAAAGAGTTAGTAATTCCTGTGCATTTAACCTCTCAATTTGTTAATGGTAAAGTAGTAAAAGAGTATGGGTATTACGACACCGCTTCTATTACCGCCGCCTTTATCGAAATTGAAGCTGGTGAGATGGAAAAAAAAGCAGCAGAAGAATCATTAAAACAGTAAACTAAAAGCAATTCCAATTTGTGATAATAACCAACTAAAATATCTAAATATGAAAACAATCAAATCAACTTTTTTATTCGCATTAATTTTATGCCTTTCAATTAATTTATTAAATGCTCAACAAGCCTATCAAATTCATCAAGATAATGTTAAGCCTTCCAAATTCATGGAATATGAAAAAATTGCTAAAGAGTTTAATGCAGCATGCGTAGAACACAACCTTCAATCTACTTGGTTTACGGCAATGAGTAACGATTTTAAATACTTTTATATTACGCCAATTGAAAACTTTGCAGAATTAGACAAACGTCCGTTTGCAGATATGGCAAAAGCTATGGGAGACAAATTTGGCGACATGTTTGATCGTTTCGATACATGCTACGACTCACATGGTACATATGTTATTTTTAAAGACGATAAACTATCATATACACCAGATGAAGATGCTAAACCCGCAGAAGCACAAAATTATAGAAAATGGTTTTACATGTATTATACGCCAGAAAACGCTAAAAAAATGCGCGAGGGTATGAAAGCAGTAAAGGAGTTTTTTAAAAGCAAAGGTTCAACAGAATATTATAATGTATACCGCAACGGATTTGGACAATTAGAAAATTACTATTTAGTATCTGTTCCTGCAAAAGATGAAATAGATTCAGCCACAAGAGGAAAAGCCAATCAAGACGTTTTGGGTCCAGACAGATGGGATGTTTTTAGCAAAGTAATGAATTATACAACAAGAACAGAAGAATATACAGGAGAAATGCGTCCAGATTTATCGTATTCACCTAAAGAAAATTAATTTTTTACCAACCATTTTTAACAATAAACCCTTCTTAGTAATTAAGAAGGGTTTAATTATGTTTAAGTAAATCTATAAGC
Source organism: uncultured Wocania sp. (assembly GCF_964021735.1). NCBI lineage: Bacteria > Pseudomonadati > Bacteroidota > Flavobacteriia > Flavobacteriales > Flavobacteriaceae > Wocania > uncultured Wocania sp. The sequence goes on from NZ_CAXIBN010000024.1 coordinate 14,507, forward strand.
CGAATTCTGTACTTTTCCTTTTTAAAAAAAGAATTCCTAAAAATAAAAAGTCCTTATCATTTATCTGAGTGTATAGTTACCCATACACTTTAGCTGCCTACCCTCCAGCAATCGAGCGTGCAGCCCTCAAGCACTGGTTTACATGACATTGCACCACATAGAGTTTACCTGGTTTCACTACAGCATTACCTGTACATACTTTCTGTTGCACTTTTCCTAGCCTCACGACTGGTGGCTGTTAACCACTATGTTGCACTTTGGTGTTCGGACTTTCCTCCATTCCGATAAATCGAAACAGCGATAAGGCGATTTACTTGAGCACAAAATTACAATAAACAAATACCAAAATCTAAATATATTTAAAGTACATGTATTTTACTGCTAGAGTTGTTAATAACTCCTATTAAATTCTAAGTCCAAAATTCTAATTTCTAAATTGAATTTTTAACTTTGTTACTTTAACAACTTCAATGGAACATTTTGTAGTATCGGCTCGTAAATACAGACCCCAAACGTTTAAAGACGTAGTTGGGCAACAAGCTATTACAAATACGTTATTGAATGCTATTGAAAACAATCATTTAGCTCAAGCCCTTTTGTTTACTGGCCCTCGAGGAGTTGGTAAAACAACATGCGCCCGTATTTTGGCAAAAATGATTAATAGTGATGGCTCTGAAACTGGTGATGAAGATTTTGCATTTAATATTTTTGAGCTTGATGCAGCATCAAACAATTCAGTTGATGATATAAGAAATTTAACTGATCAAGTCCGTATTCCACCACAAGTCGGTAAGTATAAAGTCTATATTATTGATGAGGTACATATGCTATCTCAAGCCGCTTTTAATGCTTTTTTAAAAACTTTGGAAGAACCCCCAAAACATTGTATTTTTATTTTAGCAACTACCGAGAAACATAAAATAATTCCAACTATTTTATCGCGTTGCCAAATTTTTGATTTTAAACGCATAACTGTTAAAGATGCTAAAGGCTATTTAAAATATATTGCCGATGAGCAAGGTGTAAAAGCTGAGGATGATGCACTACATATCATAGCCCAAAAAGCAGATGGTGCCATGCGAGATGCTTTATCCATTTTTGACAGAGTAGTTAGTTTTTCTGGTAAAAATCTAACACGACAAGCCGTTACAGAAAATTTGAATGTACTTGATTATGAAACTTATTTTACAAGTACAAATCTTATTTTAGAAAATAAAATCCCAGAATTGTTGCTTCAATTTAACAATACACTTTCAAAAGGGTTTGACGGACATCATTTTATAGCTGGTTTAGCATCTCATTTTAGAGATTTACTAGTTAGTAAAACACCAGAAACTATAGAACTGCTTGAAGTTGGTGAACAAACCAAAAACAAATATTTAGAGCAATCTAAAAAAGCCTCGCAAGAATTTTTAATGCAAGGTATTAATCTTGCCAACGATTGCGATCTCAAATACAAAACCAGCAAAAACCAACGCTTACTTGTTGAGTTATGTTTAATGCAGCTTGCCTCTATCACTTTTGATGGAGAAAAAAAAAATAGCAAACATTACATAATTCCGGCTTCTTATTTTAAAAAGAAAGGTATAACTCCTATACCTGTAACTTTACCACCAAAAACTACTAAAAATAAAGCTTTAGAAGTTAATGAATTAGAAACCACTTCTAGAAAAGACGACGTTCCTGCAGCTGTAGCTAACTTACAAGTAAAAGAACCTCCAAAAATAGTTTTAAAACAAGATACTAAACGCACATCGGGACTATCGCTAAGCAGTATAAGAGCAAAAAAAGAACATCAAATACGACAAATGGATGTTGTAATTGATGAAGAAAACTTACCAAAAGATCCTTTTACAGAAAAGCAATTAGTTGAAACTTGGAATGCATATGTTAAAAAAATCGAAGATAAAGGGCAATATAATCTAGCTTCAATTTTATCGATTGATATTCCAAAGCTAAAAGAAACAACTATTCATTTAGAATTCCCTAATGAAACGAATAAGGTAGAAGTTGAACGTCAGCAATACAATTTATTAGGTTTTATTAGAAAGGCTTTAAACAATTTTGATATTGGTTTATCGATAACCGTAAACGAAGTTTTAGAGAAAAAATACGCCTATACTAGTATGGATAAATTTGAAAAATTAAAGGCTAAAAACCCTAATATTGAAACTTTAAAAAAAACTTTTGGTTTAGATGTTTAAATACTTATTTATAAAAAAGTTATGTGTTTTTATTTTCGTTGTAATTATTACTTTAATAAGCTGTGACGGACGTGATAGAAAGTATAAAACAAATACAGAAGTTTTAAAAGAAAACAAACTGTTTGATTCTTTTTCTGAGGAAATAAAATACATTCCCGAGCAACGTACCGAAGTTTTAACAGATACCTTTTTAAGCACAGGTTTTCAAATTAAAATACAATATTATGCGCTTGATACTAAAACTGTAAAGTTTTCAAACGATAAAAACAAAACACTTCATTTTAAAAATTTTGAAGCTCAACTTCAAATTTTAAAAAACAATAAATTGGTAGTTCAAAATATTATCAATAAAAGGAGCTTTATAGAATTTGAATCTCCTACTTTTTGGGAACAAGCCATTATGCAATTCATTTGGATAGATTATGAAAAATCAACCGAAAACATTATAACGCTAAACACATCTTTTAACATTCCAGAAACTGAAATTTACAAAGACTTTAGCATTATAATTGATGCTTTTGGAAATATTAAGATACGAGAAATTAGTCTTGTTGAAAATGTATTATAGTTATGTTAGGATTAAAATTACCAACCGATCCGCGTTGGGTAAACATTGTAGAAAAAAATATTGAAGATATACTTACAGATCATGCTTTTTGCGAGCAAAAGGCAACAAGTACTGCTATATCTTTAATTGTTAGTTTTCCAGAGTATACAGAGTTAGTACAAGAAATGGTGGCTTTAGTGAAAGAAGAAATAAGCCATTTTAAAATGGTACACGATATCATTATAAAACGTGGTTGGACTTTAGGTCGAGATAGACGTGATGATTATGTGGTACAATTAATTAAATTTTTCCCTAAAGGTGGTAGCAGAACTACACAACTGGTGCATCGATTATTGTATGCTGCATTAATAGAAGCTAGAAGTTGCGAACGTTTTAGACTACTTTCTGAAGAATTACAAGATAAAGAATTAGCTGATTTTTACAGAAAATTAATGGTAAGTGAAGCTAATCATTATACTATGTTTTTAGGCTTTGCTAGACAGTACGGAAATAAAAAAGAAGTTGACACCAAATGGCAGCAACTTCTTGAATATGAGAGTAAAATTATGGCAAATCTCGGTAAAACCGAAACCATACACGGTTAAAATTTGTAACCAATACCAATTTGAATATTTGTGTTTTTTGCTTCAACATTTAAGTGGTCGTCAAATATGTTTGAGAAACCGTAAGTGTATCTTAAATCTGCAAAAAGCATATGAGATAGTTTGTATTCTATTCCTCCAACGCCTGAATAGGCAAAGTTTTTAATACCATCTTCGTATTTATGAACCTTTAAACTAACTTGTGGACCAGCTCCAATATGAATTTTTTCGCTAATTCTAAATCTGAAAAAAATGGGAGCTTGAATATAATCTAAATGTAGTGTTTCTTCATTAGCACCTTCAGCAGAAAACTGAATTTCTGGCATTAAAGACACTGTATTAGATAAGCCAATATTAGCAAAAAAACCAACAAACATACTGTTTCTATGCTTGTTGCTCATGGTTGGTGCTGCCTTAAAGTCAAGATTAGAAATATTATAACCTCCTCTTATACCATACATTACACCTTTAAATGCAGGGCCTTTAGACATTACTTTTGTAGAATCTATTGCTTTAGTAGAATTATCATTTTGAGAAAATCCATAAAATGAAAAACTAAGCAATACTGTTATTAGTAATAATTTTTTCATAAGTTATTATTTAATAGGTTTGGGTTTAAAATAATAGCAATTTTATGTGGACGAATATATATTATAAAATTATAATACTCGTATTTTAAAAGATGAATGGCACAATTTTACTGTGTATTGCTAGAAACTGTTTCGAAATATATACTTTTTATAATACCGTCGGCTAAACCAATTTTAGGAACATATATGTATTTTGAACGACTCCATTTCATTGCAGAAAGATAAATACGCATAGCAGGAATAATTACATCTGCCCTATCTTGATTTAACGAAAGCTCTGTGATGCGTTCTTCATAAGAATAGCTTTGCAACATATTATAATAAGAAGTTAAATAGAAATAAGTAAGGGGTTTGCCTAATGCCTTTCCTGATATTTTGAAGATTTTGTTAATATTACCACCAGAACCTAAAACATCTATTTTATCGTAAGGCTTTACAATAGTAGTTATCCATTCTTGTAATTCTTCCCAAGCTTCTTTTTTAACCATATCGTTAAGTAGCCTTACAGTTCCTATTTTAAATGATTTTGATGCTGTTTGTTTTCCTCTATGAATAATAGTAAACTCAGTACTACCGCCACCAACATCTACATACAAATACGTTTTATTATCGTCTATAAATTTATTCAAATCTGTAGCTGCAATAATAGCTGCTTCTTCTTCACCTTCAATAACATCTATACTAATACCTGAATTTTCAAATACTAAATCGACTATTTTTTTACCATTTGTAGACTCACGCATTGCCGATGTAGCACAGGCTTTATATTTTACTACTTTATGAGATTTCATTAAAAGCTTAAAAGCAAGCATGGTATCTAAAATACGTTGTGTATTCTCTTTCGATATTTTTTGTTTAATAAACACATCAGCACCCAAACGAATAGGGACACGAACTAATGAATTTTTTTTGAATTGAACAGGTTTACCTTTCTCTTCGATAATATTTGAAATTAGTAATCTTACAGCATTTGAACCTATATCTATAGCTGCATATTTTTTTATTGAAAGCATACTAGTTTTCTAACTTGTTTTGATAATAATTGTAAATAGCAATTTGAGATCTTACTTTTGGTTTATCATTAATTCTATATTCATTTTCTTGTGATGTATTTAATAATCTAGCTTTTACATTATCGCTCCAACAAATGGCATAGGTATCAATAATTTCTTGTTTTAATGCTTCGTTATAAATTGGACAACTCACTTCTACTCTATTGTCTATGTTTCTTGTCATCCAATCTGCAGAAGATATATAAACTTTTGAATTATCATTTTCTCCAAAAATATAAATTCTTGAGTGTTCTAAAAATTTATCAACAACACTTATAACTTCAATATTATCACTCATTCCTTTAACACTAGGGATTAAACAGCAAATCCCTCGAACTATCATCTGTATTTTTACTCCTGCTCTACTAGCTTCGTATAATTTATCAATCATTACATAACTAGAAATGCTATTCATTTTTAATCGAATTCTACCAGTTTTTCCATTTTTAACCTTTTCAACCTCTTCGTCAATTAACTTAGATAAAGCTTTTTGAGTATAATGTGGAGAAGTTATTAAATGCTTATACCTGAATATTTTATAATTAGTTTGAAAGAAGTTAAAAATTTTATTGACATCTTTTAAAATACTCTGATCTGAAGTAAAAAGCGTGTAATCTGTATAAATTTTTGCTGTAGATTCGTTAAAATTTCCTGTGCTTATAAAACCGTAGCGTTTTATTTTATTGTTCTCTTCTCTTTCTATAACACACATTTTGCTATGTACTTTTAAACCTTGAACGCCAAAAATTAAATTTACGCCTTCATCTTCCATTTGTTGTGCATAATTTATATTGGCTTGTTCATCAAAACGTGCTTGGAGTTCTATTGAAACTGTTACTGTTTTTCCATTAATTGCTGCATTTATTAGCGAACTTGCAACATGAGAAATCTCTGCTAATCGATAAATAGTAATTTTAATGGTTTTTACTTTAGGGTCTAATGCAGCTTCTCTTAAAAACTTAACTATATAAGAAAATGTATGATAAGGAGCATAAAGCAAATATTCTTTAGTAGCAATGGCTTCAAAAATACTGGACTCAAAACTAAGTCCTTTGATGCGTAAAGGTTCTATTTTATCATAAAGAAGATCTGTTCTTCCTAAACTAGGAAAGCTCATATAATCTCGTCTGTTGTGATAACGCCCACCAGGAATGATACTATCTGTATCGTCAATTCCCATTTTAGACATTAAGTACTCTAAGGTATCATTATCAATAGTCTTATCATACACAAATCTTACAGGCTCTCCTACTTGTCTGTGCTTTACGCTATCTGATATTTTATCTATAAAACTTTTACTTAAATCACTTTCAAAATCTAATTCGGCATCACGAGAAATTTTAATCATATGAGCCGATATGCTTTTATAATCGAAAATATTGAATATATCACTTAAACAGTGACGTAATAAATCATCAATTAGAATAATAAAGCTTTTATCTCCTTGCTTTGGTAGTTCAACAAAACGATTTATTGATTTTGGTATTTCTAATAAAGCAAATTGATTTTCATTATTAGCCATTATCATTCGTACAGCTAAATAAGCTCCAGTGTCTTTTAAATTAGGTAGCTGCACTAAATCGTTTAAAATAATAGTTACTAGTGCTGGACTTACACTTTGTACAAAGTATTTTTTTATAAAATCATGCTGGGTATTATCAATTTGGGTTTCATTTATTATATAAATATTCTCTTCTTCTAACTTGTATTTAATACTGTCTAAAATACCCAAGCTTTCGCTTTGTTGCTTGATTACAATTTGAGTTATAATTTCTAACAACTCTTTTGCTTTAATACCTCCAAGCTCATTTTTACCTCCTTTTCCTGCTTCTACAATTCTTTTAACGGTAGCGTATCTTACCTTAAAGAATTCATCTAAATTATTAGAGAAAATACCTAAAAAGCGTAAACGTTCAATTAATGGCACTGTTTTATCTGTGGCTTCTTGTAAAACTCTTGCGTTAAACTGCAACCAGCTTATTTCTCTATTAATGTATATATTATTGTGTTTTTCAGCTTTAGTCATATTTTTATTTAAGCAAATGTTATAACAAATATATTCTATTTATACTTAATAATTTATCTAAGAATTATCTATTACAACGTGTTATTTTAAATCTTTTGGAAATAATGTATATACCGTTTTTCCTTTATTTAAATCCGCCCAATTATCTATGTCGAATTCAATAATTACTACGCCACAGGTTGGTACATTTTCTATATATTTATCACCATAGGTATTTACAAAATCTGTTATGGCATGATTATGCCCAAAAACCATTAACGTATTAATTGATGCAGCAACTTCTTTTATAGTTTTAATAAGATTCTGCCCTGAAAAATCATATAAATTATGGTTTAAATCCATTAAACTTTTGTCAATATTTAAGTTTAAAATAAATGCATTTGCTGTAGTTTTTGCACGTACAGCATCACTAGATAACACTTTATTAATTATTAAACCTTTGTTTTTTAAGTAATTAGACATTGTCTCTACATCATTAACTCCTCTTTCGTTTAATGGTCTTTCGTGGTCAATAACATTGTGTTTCCATGAAGATTTTGCATGCCGTACCAAAATTAGTTTTTTCATAAATATTCGATTAAATGCGTTTTTTATCGACAAAAAGTTGTTTTTCTCGATTAAAATCAATTTATTTGTTCTTTATTAGAATAGAAATGTAATTAAAAAAATAGAATGGAAAAAATTTATAAGCTAACCAGCAAATTTATAAGTAGTTATGTTTTAGCAACAATCGATAAGTTGATTTATTAAATCGATAAAAAGATGATAGCTGCCTTTTTATCGAATTTATAAGTGATTTAACACTTTTATTTGATAAAGCAGTAACATATACGTTGTTTTGCTTTACCTACTTTAAAAAATTGAAAATTATGATCCCAAATCTAGTTTCTAGTTATAAAATAGCATTGATTTTCAATGTTTTCCCTCACAGTTTTTCCCTCAAAAGCTTTAACTCTATTCTTTGTTTTTTAGTTATTTACAGTGGCTAAAACACTAGAATAGTATCTAGTATATTTATAGTATAGTTTTAAATTTAATAATTATGAAGAATAAATCAGCTTTAACATTTTACACTTTTTTATTTGTGTGTTTTGCATCTCTTATGTATACAGGACAAGTTTTAGGGCAAGAAAATGATATTTTCGAACTTACAAATGATGATGAATTGTCTAAAGTAAAAGTAAAAAAATATAAAGAAGACAATAGAGGTAAATTTTATAACCTAGCTCAAAAACTACATACCACAAGTTATATTAGTAATAATACTATAAATAAAGTGTATGGCGAAGGTGAAATAAAAAAAATAACTTTTGAGGATAGTAAATCGTTTAGCTTATTAAATAATAAAATTTACAATGCTGTAGAGTTAATTACTGTAACATTAAATAATCTTAGTGATTTAAATAATACGTTAGATTTAACAACAAATAAAAATCTTAGTAGTCTTAAGTATGTATTTGTAAAATGTAACTTTAAATGCAAAAAACAGCAAATTAAGAAATTTGTTAAAGCTAAATCAAATTCTAAAATAAGAATTTTTTACAAAACTGAATCCCCATCATAACAAAGCATAAGGTCAATTTAAAAGATTACGACATGAGAAAACTATACACTAATAAATCTTTTGCAAATAACAATTCTATTAGATTGATGTTTTTTGCAGTTTTATTTCTAACAACCATCTTTAGTAGCTATAGTCAGGTTAGAGTTCCTTTTACTCCTAGAACTTCAAATGATACACCTACAAAAACTGTATATAGTATTAAAGGTGATTTTTCTATGATTGGAAATACAAACCTTACATTAGTTAATTATGGAAATACAACTCCTAATAACAATGACATGGAATATGTTGATGTTGATGGTACTGCTGTTCCAGGAAACAATACACTTAATTCATCTTCTGCTACAGTAACATTTTCTACTGAAAATGGAGCAATTCCAGATTGCTCAAATATTATTTATGCTGGCTTATACTGGACTGGTAGAGCAGACACGGGTGCAGATCCTAATATTGATGGAGACAATGACCCAAATACATTTCAAGTAACTAAAGGAGGAGTAACAAAAAACTTCGATAAACGTAAAGTATCTATAAAGGGTCCACTTTCAGCAAATTATACAGAAATTACTGCTGCGTCTTCAGGTATAGCAGCTGACCCTATAAATATTGCATATCCAACTAACGCTGATCAACGCAACATGTATGCTGGTTATGCAGAGGTTACAGATTATGTTAAAGCTAATGGAGTTGGTGAATACTTTGTTGCAGATATGGCCTTAAGAGAAGGAAATCCAGATGGCACGGGTTATTATGGTGGTTGGGGTATGGTAATAGTTTACGAAAACTCTAAAATGAATTGGAGAGATATTACTGTTTTTGATGGTCATGCTTATGTTACCAACGTAGCATCTAGTCATAATATTGATGTCTCAGGATTTAATGCAGTACCTAGTGGAGATGTAAATGTTAAACTTGGTTTAATGGCTGGTGAAGGCGATGTACAATATACTGGAGACTTTATTGAAATGGTAATACCAGACGGTGATGATGATACTACTGAACCAATTGATTTTTCAACATTAAACAATAATAGTTATCAACGACTATCACATAGTAATAATACAACAGGAAACTTTTTTAATTCTACTATTGATACAGGAGGAAACCTTCGTAGTCCTAATTTACAGAATAATACAGGTTTAGATATAGTTATGTTTGATATTGATAACACTGGAAATGTATTGATACCTAATAATAAAACCTATACTAGATTTAGATATGGATCAGTTCAAGACACTTACATTATTTTCAATTTAACTTTTTCTGTAAATGCATATGTTCCTGAACCAGAAGGGGTATTAAATATAACTTCAGTTAACGGAAATACTCCTAACCCTCCAGATATACTTGAACCTGGTCAATATTCAGAATATACCTTAGAGATAAAAAATACTGGAACTGAAGCTACAGATAATACTATAATTACTATTCCTTTACCAGATAGTGTAAATCCAAGCAATTTAAATATAACTACTAATACTTATCCTCCATTTTCAACAACAAATGTTCCAGTGTATACTACTGGCCCTGGGTTTGGTTCAAATGGTTCTATTGTTTGGGATTTAGGAACATTGCCTGTTCCAACAGATCCTAATACTGTTTTAGCAGATATTAGTTTTAGATTGACAGTAACCACAGACTGTACTATGTTAACCGCTCCTTCTTTTAGCCCTGAAGTTTCATTAGATGGAACTATTGTTGGTACAGGAGCAATATCTAATGTTCCCTTTAATTTTCCTTTAATACAAGGTTATCAAACAACAGGCTTGTGTACAGGAGAACCCATTCCTACACCTATTGTTATTGATATTGACTATTTAGATTATATAAATGAACCACCTACAGCCTCAAACCCTGCGCCTATTAGTGTGGAGTGTATTGACGATGTTCCTGCTGCCGATGTAACTGTAGTTACTGATGAAGCTGATAACCAAGGAACGCCTACGGTAGCTTTTGTAGGCGATT
>NZ_CAXIBN010000025.1:0-24929 GCF_964021735.1 uncultured Wocania sp.
TTCCATTTGCAATATTCATTAAATAACTCAAGGTAATAAATTTTTTCGACAGAGGACATCTTCTAACACATCAATGTATTGCTGAAGACGTACTTACTATATGACTATTGATAATGTTAAATGGAGTATTCATTGTTTAGTACTCTACCTTAACAAAGTCTAGAGCCAAACATTTTTGCTAGTTATCATCATATACTTTAAGGTCTATTCTAGACCGCAAGATTTTTACAAACAATTAATGTTTTTCAATCAAAAAGGGTGTTAATTATAACTGACGCCCTTTTTGATTTATAATAATGACTAATGCTTATAATTCAACAAAATCCAATTTGCATTAGCAATATATTGCTCTTTATCGGTTTCATTTTTAAATACAAGAAATAATGAAGCCTTATCAGTTTTAGGTTTTACAGGTATTTTGTAATACTTCATGAGGCCTTCATCTTTGTTGAAATACTTTAAGTGCGTTTTACCAATAAGATTTCCGCTAGGCGATCCTTCTCTAATTTCAACATCACCTTCATAAGCATAGTTACTAGCAAAAAATACAGATAATTTTATACTTTGCAAACCTTTTAAAGGCAGTGTGTCGAATTTTAAATAGGAATTATGAACAATAGAACCTACAAGTTTTTGCCCATCAGTACTCCAACCTCCTAAGCCATTACTTTTTTCATTAGCATCTTCAGCTTCAATTTTAGGTGCTTTAAAAATAATTTGCTCCCTAGTAGATAGATTAGATTCTGGTTGATCTTTGTTACCATTATCCAAATAAGAAGCCATTAAAACATACATGCCTTCATTTTTACTGCCTATATGCTTATCAAACATTATTGTGCCCTTTATTGGTAGTTGCTTTTTTGCTGGAGCGTTATCTGGTTTTAGTGACAAAATATATTTTACCATTTTATCAACTTCATCTGGTTTTAATTGGGGATGTGCAGACATCATAGTTTCTCCCCAAACACCGCTTCCGCCTTTAATGATTTTGCTGATTAAATAACCTGCATCTTTAGTGGTGTACTTATTGGCAATTTCGATGTAACTGGGGCCATTTACTTTTTCGTTGGTTGCATGACAAGCTTTACAATCGCTACCATCTATAAGTTTTTTACCTTCTGGTACGGTGTTTTGTTGATGCCCCAAAGTGGCTTTTATTAAATCGCTTCCTTCAGGGATATAATCTAAAGTTACTTTTACTTTATTGGCATCAATAGAGCCATCTTCGGTACTTCCATCTTGCTTATCATTAACAATGATGCTGTAATTTATTTTTTTATAATCCCAAAAAGATGTGTTTTCAGGATCTATTTGGATGGTTAATTCTGGCGGATCATTTCCTACTAAAAGTTTAGTCTCCGTAGTATCCGTTTCTCCTTTTTTATCAGTTACTGTTAATCTTACGGTGTAAGTTCCAGATTCATTAAAGGTAAATGAAGGGTTCACTTCTGTTGATTGTACTTCATCATTAATAAAAGACCATTTATAAGTCAGTTTATCATTATCATAATCTATAGACTCCAACCCTGAAAAAGTAACCGTTAATGGTGCGGCTCCAACCTGTTTATCGTTAGTGATTTTTGCTATAGGTTTTCTGTTGCCTTTGATATAAGATATTCTATTTAAGCGTGCATCTAAGTTTTGAGAGTTCCATTTTTGTCCATATTCTAAAACATATAGATTACCATCCAAACCAAAAATCATATCCATAGGATGTGAAAATTCTGTTGATGACATAAATGGTTCTGCTTTTTTATAGTTATGGTTTTCATCAAGTGTCACCACATAAATCCAATCTCGCATCCATTCGTAAACTATCAGTTTATCTTCAAAATATTCGGGAAAAGCATTATCGTTTGCATTGGGGTAATTTGAAGCATGATAAATAGGGCCTGCCATGGGATTTACACCGCCAACGCCTAACCATGGGAATTCGTCTGATTTATCATAAGAATACCAAATGAGTGATTCCTGAGCCACGGGAAGTTCCTTTAAACCCGTGTTGTTTGGCGAATTATTGATCAAATGATTCGGGTCAAATTTTGCTCCCGATTCTTGGGTTATAAAATTATAATCGTTATAAACTTGATTGTTGCCTCTGGTGTAAGGCCATCCCCAAAATCCGGCTTTTCTGGCTTGGTTGAATTCACCCATACCCTTGGGTCCTCGGTTGGCATTATCAACACCAGCGTCTGGACCGACATCTCCCCAATATAAGAATCCTGTTTTACTGTCGATTGATGGTCTGAAAGGGTTTCTACAGCCCATCACATAAATTTCTGGTTTTGTATTTGGAGTGCCTTTGGGGAACAGATTGCCTTCAGGAATGGAATAGCTACCATTATCCTCGGGTTTAATTCTTAAAATCTTTCCTCTAAAATCATTGGTGTTAGCTGCCGATTTTTGCGCATCCCAAAGCGCTCTCCCTTCGCGCTCATCAATTGGTGCATAACCAGACGATTCAAAAGGGTTGGTGTTATCGCCTGTGGTAATGAATAAATTTCCGTTAGGGCCAAACTCTAAGGCACCACCACTATGGCAGCATTCCCTAATCGTCGGAATTTTAATTAATATTTTTTCAGAATCTAAATCCAGCTTTTTGTCAATCAGATTAAAACGTGAAACATGTTGCAAAGGTTCATCACCTGGTGCTGAATAGAACAAGTAAATCCAATGGTTTGTTTTATAATTGGGGTCTACCGCCAAACCTAACAAACCATCTTCGTTGCCATAAAATAAATCGAGTTGCGCAATGGTTTTGGTTTGTTCTGTTTTAAAATCGAATAGTTTTAATGCGCCCCGGCGTTCGACAAATAAGATACCTTCATCTGGTAATTCATCTAATTCCATAGGTTCATTAAGGTTGAAATCTAAGACTTGCTTAACAAAACGATTTTCAGGAGGTACACGATCTGATGTTGCTTTGGTATAATCAAGCGAATTTTTACCAATGGCATATTTGATACCACCTAATAAATGATTTAAAAATGTTGTGTTTTCGAAGGTTTCGTTTGTATGTCCCATTTCGGTATAAAAAGCACGACCACCATCAAAATTATGATACCACGAAATTGGGTGGTTTTCACCATTCGTGCCACCTTCATAGGTGGTTTCGTCTATGGTAATGAGTACATTAATATCTGGATTGATACTTTTAAAATTATACCATTCATCTTCTTTTATCCAAGGTGTTTTAAGGGTTTTAGTTGACTCATGATTGTTGTTAATTACATTAAGAGTTGCTTCTTGTATTCGTGGATGTCCTTCAAAATAGGCTCCAACGAGTTTGTTATACCAAGGCCATTCGTACTCCGTATCGGTGGCAGCGTGAACACCTACAAACCCACCTCCAGCTTGAATATAGCGTTCAAAATTGGCTTGCTGTACTTCATTTAGAATATTGCCTGTGGTATTTAAGAAGACAACTGCTGAAAATTGTTTTAAAGAATCCTCAACAAAGTATAGGGAATCTTCAGTAGCAACCACTTTAAAGTTATTTTCTTTTCCTAGTTTTTTTAATGCCGTTATTCCAGCTTCAATTGAGCCGTGTCTGAAACCTGCAGTTTTACTAAATACCAATATTTTTTCTTCTTTTGTGCCACATGAAATGATCAAAATACTTATGATGAAAATCAGAATGGATTTTATAAACTTAGGTTTTATTTTAAACATAGTTAAGTTAAATATTGGTTCTTATATATAGCTGTTTATAAGCTGTTCCAAAAGCTCTTGTTTGCCACTTTTCAATTCGGGCTCTCCATTTTTTGAAGCTAATTGATATAGGTCTTTTAAACTTAGTTTGCCTGCTTCAAAATCCTTACCCGATTCAGAACTAAACGAATCATATCTTTTTTGCTTCATTTCCAAATAATCGGAATCGGACAATATTTTTTCTGCAGTTAAAAGCGCTCTGGCAAAAGTATCCATACCGCTAATATGGGCTATAAATAAATCTTCCATATCGGTAGAATTTCGCCTCGTCTTAGCATCGAAATTAATACCGCCATGTTCTAAGCCCTTGTTTTGCAATATAATCATCATAGCCTCTGTAACTTCGTATATATTGGTTGGGAATTCGTCAGTATCCCAGCCATTTTGATAATCACCTTTGTTAGCATCAATACTTCCCAACATATTGGCATCGGCGGCTACTTGTAACTCATGGGTAAAAGAATGACCCGCTAAGGTGGCGTGATTAACTTCTAAGTTTAATTTAAAATCTTTTTCCAAACCGTATCTATTTAGAAAACCCAATACGGTTGAAGCATCAAAATCGTATTGATGTTTGGTGGGTTCCATAGGTTTGGGTTCAATAAAAAAGGTGCCCGTGAAACCTTGAGCCCTAGCGTAATCTCTCGATTTGGTTAAAAACATGGCTAAGTGCTCTATTTCCTTTTTCATGTTGGTATTATGTAGCGACATATAACCTTCTCGTCCTCCCCAAAACACATAGCCCGTACCCCCAAGTGCTATGGTAGCATCAATGGCGTTTTTTACTTGTACAGCAGCCTTAGTTAATACATTAAAATCTGGATTAGTTGCTGCACCATTCATGTATCGCGGGTTAGAAAACACATTGGCGGTTCCCCAAAGTAGTTTAATGCCGTATTCAGCTTGTTTAGTTTGGGCATAAGGTAAAATTTGATGTAATCGTTTTTCGATGTCAAAAACACTTCCATCGCCAACTAAATCGGTGTCATGAAAACAGTAATAGGGAATGCTAAGTTTGTCGATAAACTCAAAAGCAGCATCCATTTTGTGTCTTGCAGCGGTTAACGGATCTGTATTGGCCCAAGGGAACGTTTTTGTTCCGGGACCAAAAGGGTCGCCACCTTCGCCACAGAAGGTATGCCAATAGGAAACAGCAAATTTTAAATGGTCTTTCATTGTTTTACTGTTAACGAGTTGGTTTTCGTTATACCATTTGAAAGCTAGAGGGTTTTTCGAATCTCTTCCTTCGTATTTAATTTTCTTAATTTTTGGAAAGTAAGTGCTCATATTAGTATGTTTTTTTTAATTCTTTTTCCCAATTATGATACGCATCTTCTATTTTAGATTGCATTTTCTTATTTGGTTGAATGGTTTCTAGTTTTTTAAAACGGCTAAAAGCTTCGTCTGAAGATTTATAAACGCCAGCACCAAGACCACTACCAATTGCAGCTCCAATGGCGCCATCGGTATCGTATATTTCGATTTGTGCTCCAGATAGGGAAGCTAAGGTTTCTTTAAAAATACTGCTTTGAAACATATTATTATTTCCAGCTTTTATAACATCTAACTTCAACCCCATGGATTTCATAATATTAATGCCATACTGAAAAGAAAAAACAATGCCCTCCTGTGCTGCGCGTAATACATGCGCTTTGTTATGGATGTTAAAATTAAGATGTTTCCATGTGCAGCCATTATTTGTGTCTTCCAAAATACGTTCGGCACCATTCCCAAAAGGGAATACCTGCAAACCATTTGAACCCACCTCTACAGTTTCTGCTAAAGCATTAATTTCGGAATAACTCAAACCTTGGGTTATATTTTTCCGCAGCCATGCATTTAATATTCCTGTGCCATTAATACAAGCTAATACACCATATCGTGGTTGCTCAACCTTATGGTTAACATGAGCAAATACATTAACACGAGAACGTAAATCGGGTTTTATATCATCAACAACGCCATAAATAACGCCAGAAGTTCCTGCCGTTGCAGCAATTTCACCAGGCTTTAAAACATTTAAAGATAAAGCATTATTGGGTTGATCTCCAGATTTGTAAGACACGGGGATACCTTCGGGAAGTCCTAATTGACACGCAATTTCGTTTGTAATTGTGCCATGCGAGCTAAACGTATCTTGGATTTCTGGAATTAAAGTGTCTTTTAAACCATAATGATTTAATAAGGTTTGCGAAATTTTATGATTCTTAAAATCCCAAAGAACACCCTCTGATAAACCACTAATGGTAGTTGTAATTTTATTGGTGAGTTTCATAGCAATAAAATCACCGGGTAGCATTATTTTATAAATACGCTCATACACATCGGGTTCATTGTCTTTAACCCATTTTAGTTTTGAAGCTGTAAAATTTCCAGGAGAATTCAATAGGGTACTCAAGCAGTAATTTGGACCTAAAGCGTTAAAGGCTTCTTTACCAATTTTGGATGCACGACTATCGCACCAAATAATTGAAGGTCTTAAAACCTGTTTGTTTTTATCGACCAAAACAAGTCCATGCATTTGATAAGAAATACCTATAGCCACAATATGCGACTTATCTATTTTTGCACTTTCAATGAGTTTTGGAATAATTAATTTAACATATTTCCACCAAAGAGAGGGCTCTTGTTCTGCCCATCCATTACGATGTGCAACAATATCCATTTCGTCTTTAGGTTCAAAATTTTGAGCTATTATAGCACCATCAGAAACTTGCAATAAGCTTGCTTTTATAGATGATGAACCAATATCCAATCCTAATAAATACATAGTTAAACTAGTTTATTTATTTTTAAGTTTTATGCTAAAAACTGTAATTTAATTTTAATAAAGCCCTTCTTCGTAAAACTGGAAAAACCACAAAACTGGCATCCGGATTTGCGTTAATAAACTCAGGTGTAGCACCATTGGCATTCGCTCCAAAGTTATTCGCACCAAAAAAGTTGGCTAATCCTTCTGAGTTAAAAAGATTAGTGACTAATATATCTGCCGATAGGTGTTTACTTATTTGATAGCCAATCCCTGCATTAAAAATGCTATAAGCAGGAAGCTTAAACCCATTAGACACATTACCATATCGTTTGCCCATAAACTGCCATTTAATAAATGCTGATATACTATCCTTTTGGTATTCGTTACTCAGATTAAGCATGAGTTTAGGATTAAAAGGAAGCGTATTTCCTGAAAAGTCTGCAATGCTATCATCATTGGTATCTACTGAACCAGCTGCATCATAAACTTTCCATTTAGTAGCTTTTGGATTTTGAAGGATGCCGTTAAAACGAAAAATAAAATTTTGAACAGGTGAATACACACTTTCCCATTCTAAGCCAATGGTTCTCGATGTATTAAATTGAATCGGTGTATAGAAAATGCTATTATCGTCTGAGTCAAATTCAAAATTAGCAATACCAATATTTTTAAGCTGACTCCAAAATAAAGTGCTTGTAAATGAAAAATCTTTAAGATTGTACTTTATACCAACTTCGGCTTGATTTATTTTTTGAACTTCGCCTTTTTTGTTAATGGGTACATTTGAGAAATTATTAAAATAATAGTTTAATTCTGGTGCTTTATTTCCTTGTGAAAATCTGGAAAATATTGCTGCTTCATCATCAATTTTAAAATTGATACCTCCAGAAAAAGATAGGTAATTATAGTTGTAATTGAAATTATCTTTTTCACCTGTTGGAGCTAAAATACCATTATCATAAGCTGTATTAACATTTCCATCTAAACCACCATTTTGTGTGAATGGTGTAAAACGATCTTTGTTCCCTTTGTGTTTGATGGTTTCGTAACGCAAACCTAAGTCTAAGTGAATAGCATCTGAAACTTTCCATCGGTCATTAATAAATGTTGATACCTGACTTACTTTAGCCCTAGCGTTCACAAAAAACAAACCGCCATAATTACTAACACCATTGGCATCTGATAGCTCAATTACAGGTTCTCCCGGGTTTTCAAGTGTTACTTGAAGCATCCTCGGGTTAGGTTCGTAGGTTACATATGCAAAACTTCCTTGGGTAAATTGAGCAGTGTTAGAAAAACCAAAATCAAAACCAGTAGAAATATCGTGATGTTCTAATTTTTTTTGGAGTGCAAATTGATGCATATATTCATCAGCTTTATTGTCTTTGTACCAAGCCGAGGTTCCCATAATGGCATCATTTGGTAGAGAGCCTTCGCTTAGATATTGAATAGGTTGTCCAGCCAAAATACCACTATTGTTAACTCTAGCAAGCTCAGAGCCAGATTGCGCATCACGAAAAACAACTTGCCCAATAGGGAAACCAGCACCACTAATAAAATAGGCTAGTGGGTTATTTAAAGACACAAATGCATTGCTTATTGAGGTTTGCCAATTGGCATCTTTTACAGAAAATTTCATATTGTTTTTTAAAGACCAATTATTACCTATATCTTGAAAAAGGTCTAAACCTAATGAAAAGTCTTTGGCGTAAACACCTTGAGATGGATTAAAGCTATTTTTCTTATTTAGGTGACGTCCATCAGGAATATTAGCATTAAAACTTGGCATTAATAGCGAGGTTGATTTAAAATTCTGTCCAAAAGCAGGCGTAGGATTGTTCCAATTTGTAGCAGCAACACCTGTGTACCTATTGGTTTTGTCGTTTAATATTTTGCCATAAAACTTTAGGTATCCATTTGCATCTTTTTTAATTACATTAAATTTGAATTGCCCACCTTTACTAAAAGGGAAACCTGTATTTCTAGCACCATCATCATGTCTGTAATGCCCGCCAGCATTAAAAAACCAGTTATTACCTAACGGTCCACCAATATTGGCATCTATTTTATGTAAATAATTTTCATCGCCTTGAAAACCATTTGTAAGTTGAATATCACCACCAAACTTACTCTTAATGCCATGAGAAATAAAATTATAGATGCCTCCGGGAGCATTAAGTGCAGTAATGGATGCACTTCCTCCTCTTATGGCTTCTACTTTTTTGGTAGTTAAATCTGCACGATGAAAAAGGTCTGGACTATAATATGAATGTTGTACAAGACTAACGGGAAGTCCATCTTCTTGAAGCGACACATAGTACCAACCCATATCATCTTCAGCAGAAGCCGAAATACCTCGTGTATAAACCTTTGTATATACTTCACCTGCCGAAGCATCAGTAAAAGTACCAGGGACATTTTGAAGCAAACTTGCAGTTCCTTGCGGGTAGTTTTGTTGAATGGATTTTGAATTCAGTATACTTACAGAAGTACTAGATTCTAATTGAATTCTAGGGTCAAAAGTACCGGTAACTACTATGGCTTGTAGGCTTAATAAATCATCTTCTAACACAAAAGACAACTTCATGTCTTTTTGAAAGATTTCAATATTATCTGTTATGGTTTTATATCCTAAATAAGAGATGCTTATTTCATAATTTCCATTGGGGATATTTTGTATTTTGAAAAGACCTTTTGCATTAGTCATGGTGCTATTTTCGGTTGGGCTTAAAATAATATTTGCGCCTTCTAAAGTGTTGCCATGTCTGTCTTTTACTTCTCCACTAATGTTATTTTGAGAATAAATGGTATTACAAAACGAGCCTGTTATTGTAAAAATGAAAAGCATTATAATTTTGTTCATATTTTAATTTGAAGAGTGTAAAGTTTCTAAATTTAGGCTTTAATTATATTTTGAACAATAGCGTAACTTGAATCTTGAAAAAATTATATTAATTCAATGGTTTTAATTACTATTTTTTCTAATCTTTAATTGGTATATAATACCAAAAGCAGCTATTAAAAGTCCAATAAATTCTCTAGTGCCTTCTAAATAGGGTTTATCATAAATCATTTCGCCAAAAATTTCTTCTTTATTTTCTGTTCTTAAATAATCAATAAATAATGAAAAATGAAATGCAGAATAAGTTAATAAGGCAGTTATTATTAGAATTAAAAACAGTGCAGGGATAGGTTTAAAGTTATGATACAGACATATAATAGCTACAACAAAATATATAGAAAACCATAAAATACCATCGGGATCATTTAATTGTAATAGTGCAAAAACGATGAATAGAATACACAGAATAAAATTGACACTCTTTTTCCGTTTACTTAAAGGTTTAGTAAATTTCATTAGTTAGTGAATTATAGTGTCCAACCTTCACGATATGTTCTTTTTACAAATTGGTTTGCTTCTTCAAAATTTGTAATCTTCATATTAACACCATCCCATAATAATTTTTTTCTTCCAGGATATTCAAAACCATTTCCTTTTGACTTTCTAAGGTTATAACTTCTAATAGCAAGATTACCCATTAAAACACTTTCTGTTAGTGGTCCAGCAAAATCGAATGATGAGGTAAGTGCTTTATGTTTTTCTTTACCAAAACCATCTTTACAGGCATCTACCCAAGAGGCATTATGTCCACTTTCAGGAAGTATACTTTTCTCTGTATCTTCAAATGTTAAAATATCTCCATTGTTTAGGTATATTTTTGGTGCAACTCCATATGTTCCACAAGTCATAATGCCTTTGTCTCCAATCATAATAACACCATTAGCGCTATCATGATCGCCAATAGGGTGATCTGCTGGAATTAAATCTGGATGGAAAGGTCTTAAACCACCATCTGACCAAGTTAATGTGATTTCCGATGCATTTTTTGCTGTTGCAGGAAACTTTAATTGTGTTCTTGATGAAGGCGGGCAAGATTCTGGTAAATATTCTGGAGACCAATCTTTTTTGAAAACTGCACCAACGCTACTTTCAACTTCAGTTGGGTAACCTAATCCCAAAACCCTAAACGGTGGGTCAATTAAATGGCAACCCATATCGCCCAAAGCACCAGTGCCAAAATTCCACCAACCACGCCATTTAAATGGGTGATATAAAGGATGGTAATCTACCATTTTAGCAGGTCCAACCCAAGTATCCCAATCTAAACCATCAATTAAAGCAGGTTTGTCTGTAGGAGTATTTATGCCTTGAGGCCAAACGGGTCTGTTGGTCCAAACATGTACTTTATTAACTGTACCTATTTTGCCTTCATCAAACCATTTAATCATTTGTTTCACGCCATTTCCAGAAGCACCTTGGTTACCCATTTGTGTTACCACTTTGTATTTGTTAGCAGCTTTTGTAAGCATTCTAGCCTCATATATACTATGTGTTAATGGTTTTTGCACATACACATGTTTGTTCGCTTTTATAGCTGCCATAGCTATTACGGCATGGGTGTGATCTGGCGTAGAAACTGTAACAGCATCTATATCTTTTACGTCATCAAAAAGCTTACGGTAATCTCGGTATTTTAAAGCATTAGGGAATTTTTCCATGAGCCTTTTTGACTGATTCCAATCTACATCGCAAATAGCAGTAATGTTTGATTTACCATTATTCCATGCGTTTATAGCATCAGAATAGCCCTTGCCACCACCACCTATAACTGCAATGTTTAGTTTATCACTTGGAGCAATAAACCCTTTTCCCATAACGTGTCTTGGAATTATAGAAATCCCTAATGATGTTAAAGCAGTTTTCTTTATGAAATCCCTTCTGTTATTTGCTTTATGGTTTTTTTTCATTTGTTAATATTTAAAAATTATCTGATGCTTTATAAGCTTCAATAATTGCTAATTCACCTTCTTTACCATGAATTGAATTTCCATGTTCCATACCTAATATGCCTTTAAACCCTTTTGAATGAATATGTTTAAATACATTTTTGTAATTTATTTCTCCTGTGGTTGGTTCGTTACGGCCAGGGTTGTCGCCGATTTGAAAATAAGCAATTTCGTTCCAACAGTTATCAATATTTGGGATTAAATTTCCTTCTTGAATTTGTTGATGATAAATATCGAATAATATTTTACAGGATGGTGAATTTACAGCTTTACATATTTGATAGGCTTGTGGTGAATTGGTTAAAAATAATCCAGGATGATCTCTAAAATTCAAAGGTTCTAATACCATAGTTATATTATGAGGCTCTAAAATAGCCGAGGCTTGCTTTAAAGTTTCAATAACATGAGCGGTTTGATAATCTATATTTTGATTTAAATCAAGATGACCAGGTACAACCGTCATCCATTTTGCATTAACACGTTTTGCAACTTCAACAGATTCTTTAATGTCCTTTAAAAACTCTTTTCGCTTATCAGTATTGCCACTTGCAAGGTTAGGTTCTTTCCAATAAATTTTATGAGCTACAAAAACGCCCATAGTTATATTTCTATTAGACATGGTTTTTGCCATTTTCTCTTGAATTTCAACAGTTCGTCCTTTCATACCATTATCCTCAAAAGCAGTAAACCCTTGGTCTGCCATAAAGTTTAATTGATCAATGGGGGCGTTTCCTGCATGGTTTTTAAACATACCTAAATGTGGTGCGTAATTTAATTTAAAACTATTCATGTTTGTTTCTGTATTTGAATCTAAAATATTCATCGCATTAATACCCGTTACACTAATCCCTAATAAAGATGCCGTGGCAGTACTTTTTTTTATGAATAATCTTCTTTTCATTTTATAAAAAATTAGTTTTTCCGGGAATTGGAATAGGATAATTTCCAAATTCATCTGGAATCACTGGAGGCACAGAATCAAAAGTAAGCGTGTCTTCGTCTGGAACTAATTTATGGTCTAGAGCAATAGCTTTATCCCAAGTTATTTCTTTTCCAGAGTAGGTTGCCATTCTACCCATAATAGCTGTCATTGTACTTTTTGCACCATTTTCAGCGTCGCTAATAACCTCTCCATTTCGTATAGATTTAAACAAAAGATTATGTTCTTGTTGATATGGATTAATATCATTTTCATTATCATGAGTATATATGTTTGTACCATCGTATTTTTTTAATCTTGTAGAACCACCTCCATCAGTATAAGAGGTTCCTAAAGTACCTTGAAAAGTTTCATCTACTCTATGTTTTGTTCCTGGTTGATGTCTACATTGGCTAGAAACTATAGCTCCGTTTTCATATTCGAATTCTACAACATGGTGGTCAAAAATGTGACCATGATCTTTTCCTTTGCGAACTTCTCTACCACCAGTTCCGGTAGCTTTTATTGGATATCCGCCAATAAACCAGTTGGCAACATCAATGTTGTGAATATGTTGCTCTAAAATATGGTCTCCACAAATCCAATTGAAATAGTACCAATTTCTCATTTGATATTCCATTTCTGTCTGATTTGCTTTGCGAGGTCTTACCCAAACTCCTGAACCATTCCAATATACTTGACCAGATACAATTTGACCAATATCACCTTTTTTAATACGATTATATGCTTCAATACAACTTGTTTGATAGTGTCTTTGAAGGCCAACCACCACATTTAATTTCTTAGCTTTTGCAACTTTTGCAGCTTCTAATACTTTTTTAATACCTGCAACATCTGTAGCGACAGGCTTTTCCATAAAAACATGTTTTCCTTGAGATACGGCATATTCAAAATGCTTAGGTCTAAATCCTGGAGGTGTAGTTAAAATAACGACATCAGCAGCATCTATAGCCTTTTTATAGGAACCAAAACCCACAAACTTATGGGATGGTTTTACATTAAGTTTGCCAATTTGAAACATTTTGGTTAGACTGGTATAGGCATTTTCTAACCGATCTTCAAAAGCATCAGCCATGGCTACTAATTCTACATTTTCGTCTGCTTTTAATGCTTGACTTACAGCACCTGTCCCGCGTCCTCCACATCCTACAACAGCTAGTTTTAATTTTTTAACTTTATTAAATATTGGGCTGGCGGTTAGTAATGAAGGTGTTAGTAAAATACCTCCAGCTGCTAAAGATGATCCTTTCACAAAATTACGTCTTGATAAATTGTTCTTTTTTTGTTTCATGGTTTTAAGTTTTTAGTTTAATCCGTAATCTTCAATTACAGAAAGCCAATATGTTTTTATTTCTTCTTTTGATGGTTGAACTTTAGGTCTAACCACACGAAAACCAACAAATGGCGCATTAGTATGCCACCAATCACTTTTTGGAATTTGAGGATCTCTTCTTTTCCATTTTTGTTTAGATTGACCTCTAGCTGTACAACATAATTTATCTTTTGTATCCTTCCATGAACCTCCTCGTACAACTCTTGGGTATAATTCTGTTGGTTTATTCCATGGGTTTACTTTTGGTGATGATTTATAGAAATCGGCATCATATTGATCCATAACCCATTCAGATACATTGCCTAATAAATCATGTATACCTAAATCATTTGCTTCTTTTAACCCAGTTTTTTCATATTTGTCATTTGTATTTTCATCATACCAAGCCACATTTTTTAAATTGCTAGCTTCATCTGTTTTACCTTTTTTACAAACGTATTCCCACTCTGCTTCAGTGGGTAATCTATAAAATATACCAGTTTTTGAGGTTAACCATTTGCAATACATAATGGCTGCATATTGTGTCATATTTACTGCAGGAGCTGTTCCTTTTCCCATATTAAAACTCATATCGACATATGGCGGAGTTGCTCCAGAGACCGCATCAATTCCTAGTTCATTTAGTGCTTTAATGTCTTTAAATTTTTCTGGACCAAATTCTCCAAAAACAAAAGCATCATATTGCTCCCAATTTATTTCATATTTACCCATCCAAAAATCACCAACCTCTACTTCATGGCTTGGTTTTTCATCATCATTGCGCGTAGTATCATCAGCATTTGCACCCATTAAAAATGTGCCACCTTTTACTGCTACCATTTCAATAGTAATAATTTCTTCCTTTAAATCTTGGGTATAGTTATTAAAATCTTGTGCAACTAGTAGTTGACTTTTTAATAGTAATAAAAAAGCTAAACCTAATTTTATAAAATAGTTTAATTTCATTTTTTGTAGATACTTATAATTCTAGTATTTCTATATTTTTAAATTCAACAGGGTGGCTTTCACTTTGTAAAGAAATATAGCCTTTTTTTAGAGGCGTACCTTCTAATTTTTTCCAGTACGCTTCATTATAGTCAACTGAACCACCAATTTTAGGTTTTGTGTAAGTAAGTACATTTTCTCCATTAATAAAATGTTTTATTATGGAATCATTTCTAACTTCAATTTCTACATTTACCCATTGATCTCCATTATAGGTTTTAGATTTAGAATTAACACAATGTGGGGTAAATAATTCATCATTCATTACTACGTTGGTTCCTGGAGTGCATAAATTGCCTGTTGGTCGCTCGCCACTTCCAAGGCCTCCTAAAAGTTGTACTTCAATTGAAACAGGAAAATCTTGGTTTAAGCCAATTTTTTTAGGGTCTTCACAATGAACCATTATGCCGCTATTTCTGGTTGCCCATCCTGCGCCATCTTTTAATTGTTCTCCAGTAAAACGATATTGCATTCTGAACCTATAATTAGAAAACTCTTTGTTATAATAAATATGCCCATAAGATTCATTAAAGGTGTCATTGTATCCATCATAATTAACTTTTAGCACCTCATTTTCTATAATAAAAGTGTTCTTGTAATTTACGCCTACTGGTTGCCCTTTTATTTTGATTGTCCAATCATTTAAATCTTTGCCATTAAATAATTTTACCCAATTTTCTTTTTTCGGAGTTTCAACTTTTTTCTTTTCTTCATTTTTACAATTGAATAAAAGAATTGTACAAAAAGCAATTACTACAATATTATATTTTTTAACCATTTTATTTATTTTTATAAAGACCAAGCTTTTCCTCCAGTGGCTTCGTTTACTGTAATACAACCTTTTTGGTATCCTGGAATAGGATCGTAAGCTAAAACATTTTCTCCAATATGCTCAGTTATTAAGTAAGCATTAATAGTCATCCATTTAATCGTATTTAGTAAATTGGATATTGACATAGGTTGGTTTTTTTCTCTTTGAGGTTCTTTTAATAACATATGTTTATCTAAAAGAAGTTTGTATTGATCTTCTGAAACTTTATTAATATTTTCATTATAATCAGATTTGATAATACTGATTAATTTTTGAAATGCTTCTTTTATGTTTTTTTGATCTTCTAACTCTGTAACTTCATCTAAATATTTATCAATAAACTGAGGTACATTAACTTCAGAAGCCGAAGGTGTATCAGTTTTCGGGATAATTACATCAGTAATTGCTTTTAAAATGTTGCTTTCTTCAAGCGTTAAAAATATAGGTTGCCATGTGTTAGTTTCATCATTGCAACTTTGTAAAAAGCTAATAAGTGCTGGAGTAGCAAAAACAATTCCAGAACCTAATCCTAGTTTTTTTAAAGCATTTCTTCTATTCATTTTAACTATGTATTAGACTTTTTAAAATTTTCGGTAGCATGATTAGCAGCTCTTGCGGTGAACGCCATGTAAGTAAGTGATGGGTTTTGGCATCCAGACGATGTCATAAAAGATCCGTCAGTTACATATACATTTTTACAAGCGTGTATTTGATTGTATTTGTTAAGTACTGAGGTTTTAGGATCGTGTCCCATTCTGGCAGTACCCATTTCATGTATGCCTAATCCCATGGCTCGTTTTTTTGAATTATCATATCCTGTTACATTTTTATAACCAGCAGCTTTTAGCATATTTACGGCTTGATTTTTCATGTCTTCTCTCATAGCCAGTTCATTTTCTCCAAAATCTGCATCAAAGGTTACTGTTGGCAAACCCCATTCATCCTTTTTGCTGTAATCAAGAAACATTTTGTTATTATGATTTGGTAGTGTTTCTCCAAAACCTAATAATCCAACCGTCCAAGATCCTGGTTTTAAGATTTCTTCTTTTAATTCAGACCCATATTTTAATTCGGCAACTAATTCACT
Organism: uncultured Wocania sp.; assembly: GCF_964021735.1. Taxonomy (NCBI): domain Bacteria; kingdom Pseudomonadati; phylum Bacteroidota; class Flavobacteriia; order Flavobacteriales; family Flavobacteriaceae; genus Wocania; species uncultured Wocania sp. The sequence continues at coordinate 16,467 of NZ_CAXIBN010000025.1, forward strand.
TAATTTTCCTCTTGTAGCCCCACCTTGATAACCATAACCTCTTTTAAATTTTTTGGTATTCGTTTTGCCTCCCAAGTTTTTAAAACGTGGAATATAAATTCCGGTTGGTCTGCGCCCTTTGTAATATTTATCATTAAAACCATCAACTTTTGCTGTGGCTCCTACATGAAAGTGATGATCCATAATGTTATGCCCTAATTCACCACTATCATTCCCTAAGCCGTTAGGAAAGCGTTTTGATTTTGATTGTAATAAAATTGAAGCAGAAGCTATAGCTGAGGCACATAAAAAAATAATTTTTGCATTATATACAACAGTTTCTTTGGTTTCGGCATCTATCACTTTAACACCAGTAGCTTTTTTTAATGTGTCATCATATATTATTTCGTGCACAATCGAGTTAGGTCTTAAAGTCATATTTCCAGTTGCTTCGGCAGCAGGTAGTGTTGATGAGTTACTACTAAAATAAGCTCCAAAAGGACAGCCTCTCATGCATCTATTTCTAAACTGGCATGTAGTTCTTCCTAATCCTGGTTTAACGCCTTCGGTTATATGTGCTGTTCTTCCAATTGTAAGGAGTCTGTCATCAAAATTCTCTGCAATTTTTTGTTTTAAATGTTTTTCAACACAATTAAGCTCCATAGGTTTTAAAAACTCACTATCAGGCAATTGTTTAAGTCCTAGTTTTTCTCCACTTACACCAATATACTTTTCAATATAACTGTACCAAGGTGCTATATCTTTATATCTTACAGGCCAATCTATAGCAATACCTTCTTTTTTATTAGCTTCAAAATCAATATCACTTAATCTGTAGCTTTGTCTGCCCCACATAATGGATCGCCCACCAACATGGTAACCTCTAATCCAATCAAATCGTCTTTTTTCATTGTAAGGATGTTTTAAATCGTCAACAAAATAGTGTTGCTGTGCTTCGTGCATAATATAAATACCCGAGCGGTTTTGTTTTGGCTTTCGCTCCAAGGTTTTTCTTGTTGGTTGACCACCATTTGGCAAATCCCAAGGGTCTAAATGTGCGGTATGGTAATCTTCTACATGCTTAACCATTTTACCGCGTTCTAGAACTAAGGTTTTTAATCCTTTTTCACAAAGTTCTTTGGCTGCCCAACCACCTGTAACCCCTGTCCCTATAACGATGGCATCATAAGATTCAAGATTTTTTGTTATTTCTATTTTTTTCATTAAAACGCTTTGAAGTATTATTTAGTTACAAAAACTAATTTAAGGTAAATGTGTAATGATTTTTTTGTTAAAAATTGAGAAAATGAAAATTAAACTCTAAAATACATGGAAAATTAATTAATTTGCAGTATAATAATGTTCAAATTATTTCAGTGATGATAAATATACAAAAAATACAGCCTTATGAGGCGGACGGAATTGTTTATCATGCTGATACTTGCTTACCATTAGTAGATGCGGTTAATAGAAAAAAATTAAAGCTTAAAGCATTGGCAAGACATACTTATCCTGGTGATCGCTTAGATAAAAACACGTTAGGATTAAACAGTATTGGATATTGGGATGCTAATGAACCCCAAGATTGGGGTTTAGATTGGCATAGAAATGAAGGGATTGAGTTTCATTTTTTAGAGTCTGGTACAATGCCATATTCTCAAGAAAATAAGGAAATGGTTTTGCAACCTAATTATTTAACTATTACTAGACCTTGGGAAGCTCATAAAGTTGGAAACCCGAATATAGGAATGGGTAAATTTTATTGGGTTATTATAGATTTAGGTGTGCGCAGGCCTCATCAAGATTGGGTTTGGCCAGAGTGGATTACTTTAACACCTGATGATTTATCAAGGCTTACTACAATTTTAAGACAGAATGAAAAATCTATTTTAAAAACAGATAAAAAGATAAGAGATTGTTTTCTTCAGATAAGTAAAGCTGTTGATACCGATGTTAATGGTAGTAATGCCTCAAGAATTAGACTTCTTGTTAATTACCTTTTAATTTTGATACTTGATTTATTGAATACTGATGATATTGTTTTAAATGAGTCACTTACTGATAGTTCAAGAAGTGTAAAATTTTTCCTTAAAGAGCTGGAAAATAATTTGACTAAAAACTGGACTATTGAGTTGATGTCTCAGTCTGCAGGCGTTGGCTTAACTAGGTTTACACATCATTTTAAAAGATTAACTAACTTAACACCAATGCGTTATTTGACTATGAAGCGTTTAGAGATGTCAAAAAAAATACTTCTGGAAGACAAAAATTTAACTATAGCAGAGGTAGCTTATATGTGTGGTTTTGCAACAAGTCAATATTTTGCTACAGTATTTAAAAAGCACGAAAAATGTTCGCCTAATGAGTATAGATTGAAAAACGCAACGGAAAATTATCAACTAACCTAACTGCTTTTTAATGATTAAAGTTGTTTAAATTCTTTCACTGAATAAAAATACACATTGTTTTAAGTTCTAATATTTATATTCACGTTGTTAACTAAATTTATTGTTTAACCAAATAACAACTAACCATGAATATAAAACAGTTAATTTACAATACTACTCAAATCATTATTGTATCGTCAATACTAGCTTTTTCTGCTTGTAAAAAATCTAAAGAAAAAACAATTTCAACAGTAACAGAAGAAATCGAGCAGCCTATGTTTTTCAAAATTTCTTTAGCGCAATGGTCTTTACATAAAAAGATTAGAAATGGAGAAATGAGCCCTTTTGATTTTGCTAAAGAAGCTAAAAGTTTAGGTTTTGAAGCTATCGAATATGTTAGTGGTCTTTATAAAAAAGAGGTTAACGAAATGGGTATTGATGAGGTTGTAAAAAAACTTAAAGCTGAAAGTGAAAAGCATGGAGTAAAAAATTTACTTATAATGATTGATGGTGAAGGTAATTTGGCAACCAGTGATGAAAATGAATTAAAATCTGCATTAGAAAAGCATAAAAAATGGGTAGATGCAGCAAAAGCTTTAGGATGTCATTCCATTAGAGTTAATGCACATGGAGATGGCACATATGATGAAGTTTTAAATCAAGCAGTGGTGGGTTTAACAAAACTATCAGAATATGCCCAAACAAAAGGAATTAATATTTTGGTAGAAAACCATGGTGGCTTTACATCAAATGGGCAGTGGCTATCTTCGGTTATGGCTAAAGTGAATATGCCTAATTGCGGAACGTTGCCAGATTTTGGTAATTTTTGCATTAAGCGGAAAAAAGATGGTTGCGAAGACGAATACGATAAATATAAAGGTATTAAAGAGTTAATGCCTTATGCTAAAGCTGTTAGTGCCAAATCGTATGACTTTGATGAACAAGGAAATGAAACTGTTATTGATTATGTAAGAATTTTGCAAACTGTTAAAGATGCAGGATATTCAGGTTACATAGGAATAGAATACGAAGGAAGTAGATTAGGAGAAGAGGAGGGTATTATCGCAACTAAAAAATTACTTGAAAAGGCTGCAGGAGAGGTAAAGTAAAGAAGACTAACTATCTAAAACTAAAAATAAAATGGAAAACATTAATAAAAACAAGCTCTTTCTAGCAAGTTGTCTTGCTTTGATTACAACATCTATGACCTTTGCTATAAGAGCAAGGTTAGAAACTGTTTTTGGACCAGGAGGTATTGGATTAACTCTAGAGCAGCTTGGGTATGCTTTTGCACCTGCATTTTTCGGGTTTACAATTGCAATGATTATAGGTGGCCCTTTAGTTGATTTACTTGGAATTAAAAAAATTACGTGGATTGCTTTTTTTACACATATTATTGGAATTGTTTTAACATTAATGGCAGATTCTATGACGTCACTTTTTATAGCTACATTATTTGTAGGTATAGGAAATGGTATGGTAGAAGCTGCATTAAATCCATTAGTTGCATCTATGTACCCAGATAATAAAACCAAAATGCTTAATAGGTTTCATGTCTGGTTTCCTGGAGGTATTGTAATTGGTTCCATATTAGGGTGGCTTATAATGGATGTAATGGGATTAAGCTGGCAAGTTATGGTGGCAACTTTGTTTATTCCACTTATAATTTATGGTATCATGTTTTTTGGTCAAAAATTTCCTGTTACTGAACGTGTACAGCTTGGAATCAGTAATAAGAAAATGTTTAAAAGTGTATTAAATCCATTGTTCTTATTTATGGTGGCTTGTATGTTTCTTACAGCAGCTTCAGAATTAGGTACAACCCAACGTATTGAATCATTACTAAAAGAATCTGTTTCTGCACCGTTATTGGTACTAGCTTTTATAAATGGTATTATGGCTTTGGGCAGATTATCTGCGGGTCAAGTTGTTCATAAATTAAGTCCTTCAGGAATGCTTTTGTATTCTGCAATATTTACTTTTATAGGTCTTTGGATGCTAACGATTACTAGTGGCGGAATGACATTTGTTGCAGCAGCTGTTTTTGCCGTAGGGGTTACTTTTTTCTGGCCAACAATGTTAGGTTTTATAGCTGAGTATTTACCAGAAACAGGTGCTTTAGGATTATCAATTATGGGAGGTGCTGGAATGTTTTCAGTATCATTAGTATTACCTATTATGGGTAAGCTTATGGATGATGCCAATGCTACTGAAGCATTGCGAACTATGTCTATATTACCAGCAATTTTAATTGTAGCATTTTTAGGATTGAATATCTACATGAAAAAACGAAAAGCTGCTTAGTTTTTATATAAAAGAAAAATAATGTCAGAAAAAATAAGATTAGGAATACTTGGAGGTGGTGGCGATTCGCTTATAGGCGTATTACATAGAGTAGCCTCTTCAATGTATGATAAATATCAAATAGTAGGAGGTGTTTTTAACCCCAAATGGGAAGAAAACATAAGTTTTGCACAAAAATTAGGATTACCTGAAAACCGTATTTATATTGATTTTGATACGTTTATTGAAGAAGAATTAAAACTTCCAGAATCTGAACGCATAGAAGTAGTTTCAGTGCTTACTCCAAATTTTTTGCATTTTCCTATGGCAAAGAAACTGATTGAAAATGGGTTTCACGTTATATGCGAAAAACCATTAACAACTACACTTGATGAAGCTAAGGTTTTAGAGCGTGCGCTTGAAAAATCCAAAACTATTTTTGCTGTGACATATACCTATACGGGTTATCCTATGATTCGTCAAATGCGAGAAATGATACAATCTGGTATTATAGGCGATATTCAAAAAGTCGATATTCAATATTATCAAGGATGGATAAACCCAATATTATTAGATAAAGAATTGCGAAAAACAATATGGCGTCTAGATCCTAAAAAAGCTGGAATAAGTAGTTGTGTTGGAGATATCGGGACTCATGCTTTTAATATGGCTGAATATTTAACTGGATTAGAAGTTAAATCTATTTTAGCAGACCTTAATACTAGATACGAAGACAATCAACTGGATGTTGATGGAACCATATTAATACGTTTTTCAGAATATGTAAAAGGTGTTATTCGTTCAAGTCAAATAGCAACTGGCGAGGAAAACGGTTTAGAAGTAAAAATATACGGTACAAAAGGCGGCTTTAATTGGAAACAAGAAAACCCGAATTATCTATATTATTTAACGGATGATAAACCTTTACAAGTACTAAAGCCAGGACACGCTTATAATGGGAACGTTTCTTTAGATGGTACTAAATTACCTCCAGGACATCCTGAAGGCATATTCGATTCTATGGGGAATATTTATTATGGTGTAGCTAAAGCAATTAGAAATGAAAATTATGATATTGGAGAATATCCAACAATGAATGATGGTGTACGAGGCATGAAATTTATAGAAAAGTGTGTTGAGTCGCATAAGTTAGGTAACGTTTGGTTAGAAATATAGAGCAATATAAAATATAAAATGACCATGCTAATAAAGTTGATGCCAACCGATATTATTTTGGTGAATTACATCAGACCTAATTAAATAATAGAATAACCATATGAAAACAATAAAAGGACCTGCTGTTTTTTTAGCACAGTTTGCTGGAAGTGAAGCCCCATTTAATTCACTAGATGGTATGTGTAAATGGGCAGCAGATTTAGGATATAAAGGCATACAAATTCCAACTTGGGAATCTAGTTTAATCGATATTGAAAAAGCAGCCGAAAATCAAACCTATTGTGATGAACTAAAAGAAAAAGTAGAGTCGTATGGTTTAGAAATAACTGAATTATCAACACATTTACAAGGACAATTAGTTGCGGTAAATCCAGCTTACGATACTATGTTTGACAGTTTTGCCCCAGAAGCGGTTAGAAATAACCCAAAAGCAAGAACAGAATGGGCTATAGATTTCGTAAAAAAATCTGGAACTGCAAGCAGAAGATTAGGCTTGAGTTCTCATGCAACGTTCTCTGGAGCATTGATGTGGCATACTATGTATCCGTGGCCACAACGCCCTAACGGATTGGTGGAAATGGGTTTTAAGGAATTAGCTAATCGTTGGTTGCCTATTTTAAATCATTTTGAAGAACAAGGTGTCGATGTATGCTATGAAATTCATCCTGGTGAAGATTTACATGATGGCATTTCTTTTGAGCGTTTCTTAGGAGCAACAAATAATCATAAAAGGGTTAATATACTTTACGATCCAAGTCATTTTGTGCTTCAGCAGTTAGATTATTTAACTTTCATTGATTATTATCACGAATATATTAAAGCGTTTCATGTAAAAGATGCTGAATTCAATCCAACAGGAAAACAAGGGGTTTATGGTGGTTATGCAGATTGGAAAGATCGAGCAGGACGTTTTAGATCTTTGGGAGACGGACAAGTAGATTTTAAAAGTATATTTTCAAAATTAACTAAGTACGGATGCGATGTTTGGGCTGTTATGGAGTGGGAATGTTGTATAAAATCTTCAGATCAAGGTGCAAAAGAAGGGGCTCCATTTATTCAAAAGCATATTATTAAAGCCGTACAAAGAAGTTTTGATGATTTTGCTGGAGGTGAAATCGATAAGGATCAATTAAAAAATATACTGGGTCTTTAGGTTAAAATAATAATCGTATATAGAAAAAACATTGTAAAGTGTTTTTATAAAATATATTTGAATTGTTATACTCTGAATTTTTAAAAATAAATCGTAGAATATTTAAAATTAGTATAAATGAAATTATTGATTAAAATATTACTTGTATTGTTAGTATTAGTTTCTTGTAAACAAGAAAAAAATAATACACCTATTGAAAAAGATTTAGCAGAAGAATGGATAACACTTTTTGATGGATCTTCTTTAGATAATTGGCGAGGCTATTTGTCCGATAGTATATATCCAGAATGGACAATTGAAGACAGCACTTTAGCTTTTACACCTAGTGAAGGTGGTGGTAAAAACATAATAACCAAAAAGAAATTCACAAACTTTGTTTTATCTGTTGAATGGAAAGTTTCAGAAGGTGGCAATAGTGGTATTTTTTGGAGTGTTTTTGAAGATGAAGCTTATCCTGAAGCCTATCATACAGGTCTAGAAATTCAAGTGTTAGATAACGAAAGACATCCAGACGCAAAAGCAAATCCAAAATATCATCAAGCAGGTGCTTTATACGATTTGGTACAACCAGCTTACGATGTATGTAAACCAGCAGGTCAATGGAATTTATGTGTAATAAAAATAGATCATAATTCAAATAAAGGAAGCGCATCACTAAATGGAAAAGTAATAGTTGAATTTCCACTTCATGGCGAAGTATGGGATAAAATGATTGCTAATTCAAAATTTAAAGATTGGAAAGGTTTTGGAAAATATAAAACAGGACATATTGGTTTGCAAGACCACGGTGATAAAGTATGGTACAGAAATATAAAAATTAAAGAATTATAAGATTTTATTATAGTACTAATAAGTTTAGGCCACAGCGTCAATATATTTTTTTAAACTAATTTTACTTTGTTTAAGTGAAATTATTAATGTTAGCATATTCATTTTAATCTTCATAATATTATTTATCATCAAAATAGTAAAACTCAGCTTTATGGTTGAGTTTTTTTATAAATTAAAGTTATCTTTTAATAAAAACTGTTGATAACTTCTGTGTAAGCATTAAGCCAAAAAAACTACTTTTGTTACTATAAATTTTGAAAAATATGTCAGATACAATAGAAAAAGTAAAATGCTTAATTATAGGTTCTGGACCTGCAGGGTATACTGCTGCAATTTATGCGGCAAGAGCAAATATGGCACCAGTTTTATACCAAGGAACACAACCTGGTGGACAATTAACAACCACTAACGAAGTAGAAAATTTCCCAGGTTATCCAGACGGCATTACTGGGCCAGAAATGATGATTGAATTACAAAAACAAGCAGAACGTTTTGATACCGATGTTCGTAATGGTTGGATTACTAAAGTAGATTTTTCTGGAGATGTTCATAAAGTATGGGTTAATGATGAAAAAGAAATTCATTGTGACACCGTAATTATATCAACAGGAGCATCAGCCAAATATTTAGGATTAGAATCTGAACAAAAATATT
>NZ_CAXIBN010000026.1:0-24335 GCF_964021735.1 uncultured Wocania sp.
AAGAAAAAGCTTTTCTAATACATCATTATTTAAACTTAATAAATTTTAAAATTCTATGCACTTGTTATATTTAGAACTTCAATTAATCTTCTTTTTCATCTTTCATTATCTTTTGTCTTGAAACAAAAGAAACAAAAATTCAAGGCTGCATATAATTTTGGAAACAATTACGGCTCGTTAAGCTATATTTTAGGAAACATTGGAACTTATTGAGATTGTTTTGAAATCCCTTGTATAATTGAAACTCTTAAGGAACTGTATTACTAGACCCCTAACATATGTACGCTCCACTCTCCTATTGTTTTGACCAAAATTTTATGAGGTCGTTTACAAGTCCTATTGTGTCCAGAGACAACATAATAAACCTTCCGCGCCAATTCTAAAATTATGCTCAAAGAGCTCGGTTTCTAAATGATCTTCAATTCCAAAATCTTCAGGAAACCAATCTAATGCATCAACTAAAACTGGATTATCTTCAAGACCTTGACCACAAAAAAAATCTCCGGCCGCTGAACCTTCTGGAACTTTACTTCCATTACGTAAAAACTTTAATGGAAAATCTGATGACTCTGCTTTCCATTTTACGATTCCTTTTTCTATATAAATTACTGATATAGGAAAGTTACCTAAATCCTTATATTTTAACAAAGTAGCAGTTTGTGAAGTTCCAAAATAATCGGCAGTATCTCTTATCAAATCTAACCCCATTCCTCTTCCATTGACTTTTGATTTATATAAATCACTTGGCATCAATAATTCTGAAGCAAATTGATTAGCCTCAATTTCGTGTTTGCCATTTGCATACCATTCATTGAGTGTTTTATCAGTATCCGAAAATAATTTTGAAATTCCTTTGTGTAGTGTTAAATGTCCAATTTCATGAGCAAGAATAAATTTTTTCCTCGGTTCAAAATTTACTTTTGAATCAATAGTTATTATTGCATTATCACCATTCATTAATATTCTACCGTCAGAACCTTCTAAATCAGATTCTTTTACATAAGCACTTGAAGCTAATGCAATTTCATTTAAGCTTAAATCTCCTGGTTTTGACCATCCTAAAGAGTTTAATAGCTCAATTGCAGCCATTTGAGACTTATTTAGTGCCATCGTCGTCTATTTTATCTTTTATTGAAGAAATAAAAGTTAAAAAATCTTCATCCTCATTAATGGTATCAATATCTTTTTCAGTTAGTTCTTCAAATTTTCTAAACAATCTAACCATTTCTACCCTTTCTGTTGGAGCAAATAATTCTTGTAGTTTTTCTAAACCAACTTTTTTTAACTCAATAAATTGCTCCTTAAGCGCTTCAAATTTTCTCCTCTTTAGAATCGCTTTTGCTTTAGTTCTATTGAGCATTACATTTTTTAAATGTGCCGAGATAAAAGGATCTTGATCATTTAATTCATTAACAAAGTCAGCAGGTTCAGTATGGTAATTCATTTCCATAAACAGACCATAAAGATTTCTTAATGTATTTATTGCGTTATTTGTTTCCATTAGCTTTTGCTACTTCTTTTTTTATTTGCCGTAATAATCTCTCTTTTATTTTATCTAGTTGCTTTGGTGATTTTCCAATTAATTCTGCAATTTCTTTCCTTGTATAGCCTTCTTTTACACACTCCCAAAACATTATTAAATCCTCATCATCAGATTCCAGAATAAATTGCTCTATTTTATTATATTCTTCCTCTATCTTTAATAAATCTGTTTCATTTATTTCTTCATCTCCTTCAAGGTCATAAAATGTGCTTTCAATATCTTGAGGCACTTCAACTGTAGTTAATTGGTATTTTCCATCTTCCAATCTTTCTTCATTTTTCTCTTTAGCTTTTTTATATGATTCAACAACAGTAGATATTCTGCTGTCAATTATTCTAATTAATTGCTGTGGTAAATCAAAACCATCTTTCCACTCCCAATTACCGTAAATAACACTCATATATCCAAAATTTAAGTAGTATTCTTTTGCTGGAACTCCTAAATTTTCTGCTGTATGTGCTCCAAAACTTGTTTTATTCCAAAGCCTATAGTTCAAATGCTTTTCAGCTTTTCTTAAAGCAATTTCCCACTCAACACCACTAACAGTATCAAGCTTTATTGAGTTACTTTCAAAAAAAGTGCCAGCACCTTCTATATTCATATTAATTGCAAATTTACTTTTTACCCCATTTTGGGGGACTTTTATTTTCTACGGTTAATGGTATTATGTAGAGTGTTAAAAGTTAACAATTTACACAATAAATTAAAAGCAAGTTAGAAAGGAGGTGTAAAATATGGCTAAAGATGCAGAAGGAAGAAAATTCAATAGAATTCCTGGCTACACTAAAAAAGTAGGTGGTAAAACCATCAAGGTAAAACCGCATGTTAGAAGTAACAGAAAAGATAGTAAAGGTAAATAAGAGTTACCCAAAACTATAAACAATCTATCCGTAGAATAGTATCTGCGGATGGATTTAAAATAATTTATAAATTAAAAAACGACCGTTATGGAAGAAAAGTTTAAACAAAAACAGTTATATCTTGATCCTGACCAAAGTTCAGGTAAGATAAAAATCGAAAAGCTATCTGCTTTAATAGAAAATCACCCTTATAAGGAGCAAATATTTAAGGTTTTTGATGTTGAAAACATTAAAAGCAATTTTATATCAATTAATCACATTGATTTAGTATATAAAAGAATTTTAAATTTGCTTGATAAGTATAAACGTCATAAAATAATTGCACAAACTAAAAATATTGATGTATTTGAAGAAGCTGTTACTGGTAGTAGTGAAACCAATATCATCTTTAATTTTGAAGAATATTTCGATGCTGATGAAGTGAAAGAAAACCTAAAAGCAATTGCAATTTATGATTCTAAAAATACATTTCTTGATGAATATGTAATGACAAAGTATGCCAACAATCTGTTTAAAATTGGTCAATCTGGACTTGCAAATTATAATGTACAATATTTCAAGCAAATGGCAGATAGCAATGATAACTATAATAAAGAGAAAAGCTATCGTTTAGTAGATTTTGGTGGTGAAACTTATGTTCGAGGTATTACATCCTTAAGATATTATGAATATGGTATTGATTTTGCTTTTGTGGTTGGCATGTTAAGCCTTCATAAAAACATGCAGGACAATTCTGGTGTTGAATATGAAATAAGAAGTGCTGCAATTGGTGAATCTAAACTAGAAATAATAGCAGCAGAAAAGTATGCTAAAAATGCTGATTCTTTTGGCTATATATCTTCGGCAGTTAGAATTACTACAAATGATTTAGGAACAGGTTCTTTGAATTTTGTGAATATAATTAATGTGTTACAAAAAGATTCTACTGGTTTCTATTTGATACCAAAAAAGAACTCAATGGTTGAAAATAGTTCATTAATAATAAATCACAATACAAAACCTGAAAATGTCTTTGAATCTATTAAGGGTATAGATAGCATTTTAAATACAACTGATAACTTCATTGAGGAACTTAAAAGTGTTAAGACGATAAATTCTCCAGATGAATTAAGAGTGAAGATACTTTCTAAAATCCAAGCTCCGAGAAGTAATTTTAAATCAATTAAAAAGCTTTCTGATATATTTAATAGAAAAATAGATAATGAGGTTAGTAATTTTAAGAAGCTTTTAGAAATGTGCAATAAAGCTGAAGAATTAGATATTGAGTATGACTTAAAAGATAAGTTACGATATATAATTTCAGATATAATTCTTTATGGTAAGTCTAGAGATTAGTGATAATAGTAGAATAGCGTAATTGTTGTTATAATACCATTCCACACACATTCCACTTCTCTCCTATCGTCGTTTCGTGAAAAGAGTGTTCCATTAACATTGTAGAAGAAACTTTTAGAATAAATTTTTTCAAGAAACTGTAGTAACAACTTTCGCTTTTAACCAAAGCTCAAGTTACATAACGCAGAACATTATAGAACATTTTTATAAATCGGTTTATCCTGCGGATGAAGCTATTTATAACAAAGATGGCACGAAGGAAAATTTGGCTAAATCATAAAATTGACACAATATTTAACCCATACAATTAAAATTTTATAACTTTGTAACTCGTTATGAAGAAAATTTTCCATAAAATACTGTCTTTGTCAATGGCTTTTGTAGTGTTATTCTCTACTATGTCATTCACCATTGACATGCACTATTGTGGAAATACTTTAGTAGACACTGCTATTTTTCACCAAGTTAAAACTTGTGGAATGGAAACGCTAGCGCCATCAAATGCTGATGAGTGTGCTATTACCAAAAATAATTGCTGTAGTGATCAACAAATCGCTGTTGAGGGTCAAGATGAGTTACAATTGTCTTTTAAAACGGTTACTATTGAGCAACAAAAAATTGTCGCCTCATTTGATTACATATACATTGCCCTTTTTGAAGGTTTAGAGAAAAACGTTTCTTTATACGAAGAGTATAAACCACCACTCGTCATAAGGTGCATCTACAAGATTGACGAGACCTATTTAATTTGATTTTTTAGCATTAGATTGATTTATCCTATGGCTATATGTTATAAGGGTAAATTGTTGTATTCGGTTTTTTCTCAAAAACCAATGTCTAACTGTTTTATAATCAAAGCCAATGCTCAATAAAAGCATCAAATTCTTAATAGAAAACAAACTCGTAGCAGTACTACTCCTCGTCCTTTTTGTTGGATGGGGAACGGTAAATGCACCATTTAATTGGAACACTGGTTTTTTACCAAGTAATCCTGTAGCTGTAGATGCAATTCCGGATATTGGAGAAAACCAACAAATTGTATTTACGAAATGGGACGGTCATTCTCCGCAAGACATAGAAGACCAAATAACCTACCCCCTAACCACTTCCCTATTGGGGATTCCTGGGGTAAAAACCATTCGCAGTTCGTCTATGTTTGGTTTTTCAAGCATCTATATCATTTTTGAAGAAGACATAGAATTTTACTGGAGTCGAAGCCGTATCCTCGAAAAACTTAACGCTTTACCGAGTGGTTTATTGCCTGATGGCGTTAATCCTGCATTGGGTCCAGATGCGACAGGCTTGGGACAAATATTTTGGTACACTCTTGAAGGTCGTGATGAAAAGGGAAGCGTTACCGGAGGTTGGGATTTGCAAGAATTACGGAGTATACAGGACTATTATGTAAAGTATGCCCTTTCTTCAGCAAATGGCGTTTCTGAAGTTGCATCCATTGGTGGCTATGTTCAAGAATATCAAGTGGATGTAAATCCTGAATTAATGCGTCAATACAATATTGGATTGCATCAGGTTGTAAAAGCCGTTAAAGAAAGCAATAAAGACATTGGAGCACAAACTATTGAAATTAATAATGCGGAATATTTAGTACGGGGCTTGGGTTATATTAAGTCCATTGCCGACATTGAAAATGCAGTTGTTACTTCAGAAGATTACACATCAATACGAATTAAGGATATTGGAAAAGTCGCATTAGGTCCTGAAACAAGACGTGGCATATTAGACAAAGAAGGTGCCGAAGTGGTTGGGGCCGTTGTTGTAGCACGTTATGGCGCCAATCCGATGGAAGTAATCAATAACGTTAAAGAGAAAATTAACGAATTAAGTGCAGGATTACCTTCAAAAGTACTATCAGATGGCAGAACCTCAAAAGTAACCATCGTCCCCTTTTACGATAGAACCGAGTTAATTCAAGAAACCTTAAACACGCTTAACGAGGCATTGTCTTTAGAAATTCTTATTACCATTTTGGTTATTATCATGATGGTATTTAATCTGCGAGCTTCGATAATAATCTCTGGTTTATTGCCTGTTGCAGTTTTAATGGTTTTTATAGCCATGAAGTTCTTTGGAATAGATGCCAATATTGTCGCTTTATCCGGTATCGCTATTGCTATTGGCACCATGGTTGATGTTGGTGTCATTCTTTCAGAAAACATTATTAGGCACTTAGATGAAGATGATGGAACACAGTCCATTAATACCGTAGTTTATACTGCCACAACAGAAGTGTCTGGAGCTATCGTTACCGCAGTATTGACAACAATCATAAGTTTTATTCCTGTATTTACGATGATTGGTGCCGAGGGCAAATTATTTCGATCCTTAGCGTATACAAAAACCTTTGCGCTGACTGCATCAATTATTGTCGCCTTATTTTTAATCCCTCCCTTTGCTGCATTTTTATTTAGAAAGAAAAGCATAAAAAACACGTTTACGTATGTTTTAAATGGGGTTTTAATAGCATTAGGTATTGCAGCAGTAGGTTTTGGGTATTGGATGGGATTGATTTTGATGGCATTTGGAATTACAGCACTTCTCAATCTTCAAAATAAGATAGCAGACAAACAAACTAATCTGGTCAATATCATTATTTCAGCCTCAGCAATTGTATTTCTTTTGGCCGAATATTGGCGACCATTAGGCGTTGATAAAAGCATCTTCTGGAATCTCATTTTTGTAAGTGTTATTTGCTTTGGTTTATTAGGTATTTTTTCGCTATTCATTAAATACTACACCCGTATTCTAAGGTGGTGTTTAGAGAATAAAGTATTGTTTTTGTCTATTCCTACTGTGATTGTTATAGCAGGGTTTTTCATTATGAAGAATACCGGTAAAGAGTTTATGCCCTCCTTAAATGAAGGTTCATTTTTGCTAATGCCCACCTCTATGCCTCATTCAGGCGTAGAGGAAAACAAACGCGTTTTACAACAATTAGATATGGCAGTAGCCAGTATTCCTGAGATTGAAACGGTAGTTGGTAAGGCAGGAAGAACAGAATCAGCTTTAGACCCGGCACCACTATCTATGTATGAAAATGTGATTCAGTACAAACCTGAATATATGCTGAATGCAGAGGGTGAAAGACAACGCTATAAGGTCAATGAGGACGGTTGGTTTGAGTTAAAAGGGGGGCGTTTTATTTCTAACCCTAATAATTCCGAAAAGGGTACTTATAGCAACGTAAAAAGGGCTCAACTAATCGAAGATGACAAGGGCGAATACTATCGTAATTGGCGACCAGAAATTAAATCACCAGACGATATTTGGAATGAAATTGTAAGCGTTACCAAATTGCCGGGTGTTACCTCTGCTCCAAAGCTCCAACCTATTGAAACCCGATTGGTGATGCTTCAGACCGGAATGCGGGCCCCAATGGGAATTAAAGTAAAAGGACAAGACTTAACGCAAATTGAAGCGTTTGGAGTACAATTAGAAAACATCATCAAGTCTGCTGTAGGTGTTAAAAAAGAAGCTGTATTTGCAGACCGCATTGTTGGCAAACCCTATTTGTTGATTGATATTCATAGAGAGAAAATCGCCCGCTATGGAATCACTATACAAGATGTACAGGATGTTTTACAAGTTGCAGTGGGTGGCATGGTTTTAACAGAAACGGTGGAAGGACGTGAGCGTTATGGTGTTCGTGTGCGATACCCACGAGAATTAAGAGCTAATCCAACAGACTTACAACAAATTTATGTGCCCGTTGAAAAAGGCAATCCTGTGCCATTAAGCGAATTGGCGACCCTTCGTTACGAACAAGGCCCACAAGTCATTAAAAGTGAAGATACTTTTTTAGTGGGCTATGTACTTTTCGACAAGTTAGACGGTTTTGCCGAAGTAAGCGTTGTAGAAAATGCACAAGCATTGATTCAACAAAAGATAGATTCTGGTGAATTGGTAGTTCCCAAAGGCATCAGTTATGCATTTACAGGAACTTACGAAAATCAATTACGAGCCGAAAAAACCTTATCAGTGGTTGTACCACTAGCCTTGGCATTTATCTTTTTAATACTCTACTTCCAATTCCGTTCTGTAGCCACCTCATTGATGGTATTTACGGGTATCGCAGTGGCATTTGCAGGTGGATTTATAATGATATGGCTCTATGGTCAGGATTGGTTTTTAAACTTCAATTTCTTTGGCGAAAATATGCGAGACTTATTCCAGATGCATTCCATTAATTTAAGTGTAGCCGTTTGGGTTGGGTTTATCGCACTCTTTGGTATTGCTACAGATGATGGTGTTGTCATGGCAACCTATTTAACACAAACTTTTGATAGAAACACACCTGAAAACGAAAAGGAAATTAGGGCATCCATCGTAGAAGCAGGAGAAAAACGCATTAGACCCTGTTTAATGACAACAGCTACTACCCTTTTAGCCTTGTTGCCCATATTGACATCAACAGGGCGAGGTAGCGATATAATGATTCCTATGGCCATACCCAGTTTTGGCGGAATGCTGATTGCCTTAATCACTTTATTTGTAGTACCCGTATTGTACAGCTGGAAAGCCGAAGTTCAACTGAAAAGAGCAACAAAATGAGATATAGAAAAAGTAAAATAGAAACAGTATTTGTGCTTTGTGCTTTGTGTTTAGGACTTTCTGCACAAAGCCAAGAATTAGAAACGCTTATTGATATAGCACTAAATAACAATCCGGAAATTCAAAAATTTGAGTTCAAATACAAAAGGGCTTCCGAAAAGGTAAACGAAGTAAATACCATTCCTAATACCGAATTTGGAGTGGGTTACTTTATGAGCGAACCCGAAACCCGAACAGGAGCGCAACGCTTTAAGGTATCTGCAAAACAAATGATTCCGTGGTTTGGCACAATTACATCAAGAGAAAGTTATGTTAGTGCATTAGCTGATGCAAAATATGAAGACATTGTTATTGCCAAACGAAAATTGATGGCTGCTGTTTCACAATCCTATTATAATTTATACGCCAACAAAGCAAAACAAAAAGTATTGTTGCAAAACATTGAATTACTTGAAACTTATGAAACATTAGCATTGACTTCTGTTGAAGTTGGTAAAGCATCGGCTGTAGATGTGATGCGTTTGCAAATGCGCCAAAATGAAATGCAACAACGAAAAGATGTGTTAAGTCAACAGTTTTTAGCAGAGCAAACGAATTTAAATACTCTTTTGAATAGGGAAAATGAAGTTGTTGTTACTGTAATAGACAGTTTAATGATGCCTTCAGAAGACTTTGAAATTAATTCTGAAAGGTTAGCGTTGCATCCTGAATTAGTAAAATACGACAAACTCTACCAATCTATAGAACAATCAGAATTGCTAAACCAAAAAGAAAGCAGTCCTATGATTGGTTTTGGATTAGATTACATTTCTGTTACCGAAAGGCCAGATATGAATTTCTCGGATAACGGTAAAGATATCGTGATGCCTATGGTTTCGTTATCAATTCCAATTTTTAATAAAAGGCATAAATCTCAAACCCAGCAAAATGAGTTTGAACAGCAAGAACTAACAGTTGAAAAACAGGAACGATGGAACGCTTTAGAAAACCTTTTAAGTAAAGCGATTACGGAACGTGTTTCAGCAAGAATAAGCTACGCCACCCAAACTAAAAATTTAAAACAAGCTAAAGATGCAGAGGAAATCTTAAACAAAAGCTACGAAACAGGAACAATCAATTTTAATGATGTTTTGGATATTCAAGAACTACAACTAAAGTTTCAATTGAATTTGGTGGAATCGGTTAAAATGTATTACGTACAAACTGCGGTTATTAATTATTTAACAAATTAAAGACATGAAAAAATATATAATTTACATCGGAATTTTAGCTGTTGGATTGTTATTCGGTTGGGTTCTTTCGGGAAATAGCACTAATGAAGAAACAGCACACAATCACGCTGAAATGGCTGAAGAAAATCAAATGTGGACCTGCGCAATGCATCCACAAATTATGCAAGCCGAACCAGGCGATTGCCCTATTTGTGGGATGGATTTAATTCCTGCCGAAGCTAGTGCAATGGGTTTAGCGGCAGATCAGTTTAAGTTAACTGAAAACGCCATGGCCTTGGCCAACATTCAAACCGTTGTGGTTGGTGAAGGGGCTTCTGGAATTACAGAGGTAAAATTATCAGGAACTATTGTTGAAAATGAAGAGGCCAATGCGGTACAAGTAAGTTATTTCTCAGGAAGGATAGAAAAGCTGAATGTAAATTTTACGGGGGAAAAAGTACAAAAAGGGCAGTTGCTAGCTACGGTATATTCCCCAGAATTGTATGCCGCTCAGCAGGAACTCATTACGGCAGTTTCATTGAAAGCAACCCAGCCAGCCTTATATAACGCAGTGCGTAATAAACTAAAACTATGGAAACTTTCGGATACTCAAATCAATCAAATAGAGCGCACCAAACAAGTACAAGAAAACATGCCAATTTACGCGACGTTTACGGGAACGGTTTCTGAAAAATTAGTCGCCCAAGGGGACTATATTAAACAAGGACAAGCCCTATTAAAAATAGCCAATCTCAATACGGTTTGGGCCAATTTTGATGTGTTTGAAAATCAAATTGATTTTTTTAAAAAAGGGCAAGAAATTTCCATAACTACCCATTCGAATCTAAATAAGACGTTTAAAACAAAGGTTGATTTTATAGATCCTGTTCTAAATGCAAACACAAGAACGGTAAAATTAAGAGCCGTTTTAAACAACAATGATCCGGTTTTAAAACCGGGCATGTTTGTGGAAGGCGTTGTTAAGCGAACGCAAGGTTACGCAATGAAAAAAGTATTGAAAATTCCAGCATCTGCAGTGTTGTGGACAGGTGAACGTTCCGTCGTCTATTTAAAAACCAATCCGGACCAACCCGTTTTTGAAATGCACGAAATTGTTGTGGGCAATCAAATCGGCATTGAATATGAAGTTCTTGAGGGTTTAACTCTTGGAGATGAGATCGTGACGAACGGTACTTTTACAGTTGATGCTGCGGCACAATTGCAAGGTAAAAAGTCGATGATGAATAAGGCGGGCGGTAAAACAATGACAGGCCACGAAGGGCATATGGGAATAATAGAGACCATGACGGATATGGACAATTCTACAATTCTTAAGGAGCGAATTGAAGTGTCAAAAGCCTTTCAAAATCAATTGAAAAAGGTATTTGATCGCTACATCCTTTTAAAAGATGATTTAGTCAACGATGATTCGGAAGCAGTCATAAAAAATGCCCTCTTAGTACTCGCTTATTTGACTGAAATTGACATGAAATTATTGAAGGATAAAAAATCGCTTGCCCTTTGGACCTCCTTGGAGAAGGAAATAAAAAAGGCCACCACTACCCTTTCAAATTCAACGGATATTGCAGTGCAACGAAGTCAATTTAAGCTCCTTTCCTACTCTTTATCAAGTGCGATTGAATATTTTGGAGTGAATGAAAAAATATATCAACAATATTGCCCAATGGCAGATAACAACAATGGAGCCTATTGGTTAAGTAAAGATGAAAAAGTAATCAATCCATATTATGGTCAAGCCATGCTAAAATGTGGAGAAGTAAAACAGATAATAGAGTAATTAATAATTAAATTTTAACACCATGAAAAAAGTAATTTTAAGTTTAGCTGTGATTGCAGCGATCGGATTCACAAGTTGTAAAAAGACAATGAAAAAAGGAACTGTAGCTTCAAAAGTTGCAACTGTTTCAAATGAAATACAAATGACAGAACTCAGTTTCGGAGTGCGAGGAAACTGTGGTATGTGTAAAAAAACCATTGAAAAAGCGGCGAATAAAATTAATGGAGTCGCGAATGCAACCTGGGATGTAGACAAAAAGAAGATCGATGTTGTATTTGATGCGACTCAAACTAATGAGATGGCAATTCACAATGCCATTGCAGCATCTGGTTATGACACCGACAAGGTTGCGAGTGATCTGAATGCATATAATAATTTACCGATGTGTTGTCAATATGACCATGACATGGTAATAAATAATTCAGGGGAGTGACCATCAATCAATTGTTTAGGGTTTAAGGTTAATGAAGAAGTTAATTGAAAGATTCATTGATTTTCAGCTGAATTAAGTTTACTATTTCTGATAATTCTGTGTTTTTTTATGCTAAAAAGCAGCGTAAAATGAACCACAAGAAAAACTTTTAATAAAAAAAAACATCACTTAATTTAATTGACATAGACCTTATGTTATATTTGTATTAGTTTAAATTGAAATTTTAACATTTAAGTCATTAAAAAAAATAGATCAGATTGTACTGTTGCTTCCGCCTTAGATTTGGTTGGGGATCGATGGACTTTCGTAGTTATTAGAGATCTTTTTATTGGAAAGAAATCATTTAAAGACTTTATTGGCTCCCCCGAAAACATATCAACCAATATTTTAACTTCTAGGCTTAAGTTCTTAGAAAATCTTGACTATATAAGTCACATAAAGGATAAAAATGACAATAAGATCAAGTTATATTACCTTAAAGATAGGGGTGTTGATCTTTTTTCGATAATGTATGAATTAACCTCGTGGAGCTTAAATAGTACTGGTGAAAAATTCGATAAAATATCGTCTCTACAACAGTTTTATTATAAAAAGCGTAAAAGCATGTCCAGAGAAGAATACATTTTATACCGTCAAAATACTTACAAACAATTAAGACAGGAAATTTTTTTAAAAAACGACGTAGCTGATAAATAACAGTTCATCGCGCTGAAGAACAACACTCACAACCAACATCTTAAGCCACCATGACCTTGAGATCCGGTGCTTTGGTTAGAATCTTTAAATTTGATGTTAGGTCAAAAAAAAACAATGCACAATATGCCTATCAATTGGATCCTGTGGCACATCGACCAATCCCAAAAGATGGAGATAATATTAATGGAATCTCTGCAATTTTAGAGGCTGGTGAAAATAAATTATTGATTGTTGAGCGTTCCTACGCTAAGGGGAAAGCTTCAAATACAATCAAGGTTTTTTTATGCGATCTAAATCATGCCTCAAACATAAGAAATACATTTTCCTTGAAAAAGGAAAAGGGTTCGTATGAAGTTGTTTCAAAAAAGCTACTTTTAAATATGGACAACTTAAAAATACCTATCGACAATATAGAAGGGATATGCTATGGAAAAAAAAGAGCTAATGGAAACAAAACAGTATGGTTTGTATCAGATAATAATTTTTCTAAAAGACAGAAAACACAAGTGTTAGTATTTGAATGGTTGAAGTCAAGTCAAAAAATCAGGAATCCCTAAGCTCTAAAATCTTTTTCCTCATTTTGGACTCAATTAGGACTACAACGTCTTTTTTGTCTTGTTCAAAACCTTTAGCTGCTTCTTCATAAATCATCTCTTCGAAAATAGCTTTATGCTCCTCGTCCTCAATCATTCCAAGTGTAAAAATAATTTCGATGCAAGAGAAAAGTCTTTCAGCCTCTAAACCAGTATCATTTTTTGCATTCCCATAGTTGACTAATTTATTTGCTAAATGAAAATATTCGAACATCATTAAAAACTTTGACAGAATTTGTATTGCTATTTTTTGGCGAATGGCAAATTTTTTCTTTCCGAAAGAATCGTGGTGATAAAAACTGTTATGAGGGTACTTTTTCATTCATGTGTATTTAATATTTAATAAATACAGAACAAAAGGGTTAAGTTTTAAAGGTGTTATAGGTCGGTAAGTTTTGAGGGGAAGCAAAAAGGTATTTATAAAATAGTTGACTAATGTTTACATAATTTTGTTTAGTTGTTAAATAACAGTAAAAATTGTCAATTATCAAAATTTTACCAAATATTATTGTTCACATATGTTTTAAAAATTAATAAAAAGTAGGTTAAGCTGGGGATCATGAGATTTAGTGGGGCACTCTCATAGGTTAAGTATTGATTTTTTAAATTAGTATTAAACAATTTTTTTATGAATTTAATTTTTCATATATTAGCTTATGTTATCAAATATATAAACATTTACTGATAAATAAAAACAATTAAGGTTTTTTTTTAATGAAATATTCAGAAAGGTTATTGAAAGTACTTAGTTACACCAAAAAAAGCCGGCGTGCGTTGGGCATAGAACTGGGTCATGGAAGTGGAGCTACTATTGGTTATATAATTAATGAAAGAAATGGCATATCAGCCAAAGTGGCTGCTGCCATTTGCGAAAAATATCCTGAAATTAGTTATGATTGGATCATGAATGATAAGGGGGAAATGCTTTTACCTGTGTCAGAGAGTGAGAATGGTAATCGATTTCAGAGTATTGATTTAATCGAAATTATCAAAGGGCAGAATGCAAGGATAGAAATTCTAGAGCAGCAGGTGAAAAAACTAACTGAATCCATTTCCAAGATTACTTAGCGCTATAAAACAACCTTGCTGTATTTTCAAGCACAATTGAAATGAAATCGCAATGTAAATTTTAATAATATCATGGGCGTCATGAACCAGCTTAAGAGATTAGAAAGATGACCCTAGTAAAAACTCCCTTTAATTAACATCCATCAAATACAGTAGGAGTAAATCGTTAACAAAATTCATTTTAAATTTTGTTAGCGCGTCATGTTATAAAATTAATTTATATTTATTCCAATTACTAGAATAAAGATTTTAAACTAATTATGTATAATATGAATAATTTTTCAAGAAGATCGTTTATAAAATCAACCTCAATGGCCTCTACGGGTCTTTTTTTCATTCCTAACTTCCGCAGTAATGCTCCTAACAATCGATTAAACATCGCTGTTATTGGAGTTGGAGGTCGCGGAAAAGCCAATTGGGGCAGTGTTCCCAATGAAAACATTGTTGCCATGTGCGACGTAGACGACAACCGAGCCGCAGCAGGTTACCTTCTTTACCCAAAAGCAAGAAAATTCAAGGACTTTAGGGTCATGTTCGATAAAATGTCAAAAGAAATTGATGCTGTAATCATAACGACTCCCGATCACACCCACTTTGCTGCGACCATGATTGCAATGGAGCTCGGTATTGATGTTTATGTTGAAAAACCGTTGGCGCACAATATTTGGCAATTGAGAACCATGAAAAAAGCTGCCAAATATTATAATATAACTTCCCAAATGGGAAATCAAGGTCATACAACAAACGGAATTCGTTTAATTAAGGAATGGTATGATGCAGGAATTTTAGGACAAGTCAACGAGGTTCATGCCTGGCATGGTGCATTTAATTTTGGCCCAGGAAAATACTTCACCAAACCTGAGAGTTTTCCTCCTAAAGTTGATCCCGTTCCTGAATATCTAGATTGGGACCTTTGGTTAGGCCCAGCAAAGGATAGAGAATTTAATTCTGCCTACGCTCCTAAATCTTGGAGAGGTTTTTATGATTTTGGAAATGGACAACTGGGAGATTGGGCTTGTCACACCCTAGACGCTCCTTTTTGGGCGCTCGATTTAGGATCACCGCACACGGTTGAGGCGATTGCTAAAAACCCGATGTCGGAACACGGCTTCGTAGCAGATGAATCCGTTACAACTTTTCAGTTTGGTGCAAGAAAAGGAAAAGAACCTGTAACCCTAAAATGGTATGAAGGTGGTGAAAAACCTGAAATCAGATCTGAATGGGGAATTGAAGAATTTCCAAGATCAGGAATGTTAATGATCGGGGAAAAAAATACTTTAATGACCGGCGGGCGACCCAATAAACCTGAGCTTTTGATCTCTCCAGAAGAATGGGCTGAATTTCAAGCGAATTCACCAGAAAAAACGATTCCAAGAATTGGGGAAGAAAAACCTGTCGATGAATGGATTGACGCAATAAAAAATAACTATTTGCCAGGCTCAAATTTTGATTACGCCGCTGAACTAACAGAAATGGCGTTGGTTGGTGTTTTGGCGCAAAGGTTTGCTACCAAGATTGAGTATGATACAGAAAACATGAGGGTAACGAATCGTCCAGAATTAAATATTTTTGTCAAAGAACCTGTCCGTAAAGGTTGGTCTTATGGTGAAAACCTTTAAAAAATATTTAAACAATATTCATGCGTACTCTATTTTTTATTTTACTATCATTTTATTCTATGGCGCAGACCGAAACTCAATCCTATGAGGTACTAAAAAACATCGCTGGTTGTGAGATAAGATTCTATCCTCCTGTGATGATGGCAAAATACACCTCGGACAATGGGAGATCTGGATTTGGAAAACTTTTTAAATATATTTCGGGTAACAATGATGGGGAGACTAAAATCTCCATGACCACGCCCGTTCATATGGAAAAAAGTGAATCGGAGAATTCTATGGCATTTGTTTTACCCAAAAGCTTTAACAAAGAAAACGCACCCAAACCCAACGACGCAAGTTTGGTTGTGTATGAATCCGATAGCAGACATTATGCTGCCATCGAATATTCGGGCTATACTGATGAAGTCAAAGAGAAAGAAAATACGGATAAACTAAAGAAAATTCTCAATGAGCAGAATATTGAAATTGTTGGAGACTCCAAGATATTAGTTTACAATAGCCCTTATAAAATAGTTTTTAGACGAAATGAGATTCTAATCCCAATCTCTTATAATTAAACCTACTTAAAAATGAAAAAACAACTTTTTTTAAACCTTAGCTTAGTTTTATTGTTTGGATTTTTTACCTCTTGTGGTGAGACCAAACCGAAAAAACAAGTCCAACAAATCGATTACCTCAATGAGTCAAGGTCTGATTTTGATAAGCGAATGAAGTGGTGGAGAGATGCAAGGTTTGGAATGTTTATTCATTGGGGACCCTATGCTGTTCCTGCTGGAATACACAAGGGTGTAAAAGTAAAAGGAATTGGGGAATGGATTATGCTAAAGGGAAATATTCCAATTGAAGATTATGAAAACTATTCTAGAGCATTTGACCCCACTGAATTTGACGCTGAAAAATGGGCGGAACATATGAAAAATGCAGGAATGAAATATGTGGTCATAACTTCAAAACATCACGATGGCTTTGCGCTTTGGGATTCTAAGGTTTCTGATTATGACATTGTTGACTATGCTCCCTATGGAAAAGATATTCTCAAAGCTCTTTCAAAAGCTTGTAAAAGCAGGGGGATAAAGTTTGGTCTTTATCATTCAATAATGGATTGGCATCATCCAAATGCGCAAGCAAATGATGCGCCGCGTTATGATTATAAAAACAATCCGAATCCAAAGTTTCCAGACTATTATGAAAATTATTTAAAACCACAACTTAGGGAAATAATTGAGACTTATGACGCCGATATTCTTTGGTTTGACGGTGAATGGATCTCTGAATTCACTCATGAAATGGGATTGGATCTGTATCAATATGTCCGTACTTTAAAACCTGATATCATTATCAACAACCGCGTTGACAAAGGGAGACAAGGAATGAAAGGGATGAACAAAGACGACAAGAAATATGCAGGGGATTTTGGAACCCCAGAACAGGAAATTCTTGAAGGTGCCTCAGATTTGGACTGGGAATCTTGCATGACCATGAACGATACTTGGGGATTTAAATCATATGATGAAAATTGGAAATCTGAGGAGGTGTTAATTCATAATTTAATAGATATCGCTGCAAAAGGTGGGAATTACTTATTAAATGTTGGCCCCACAGCTGCGGGGTTAATTCCACAACCTAGCGTTGAGAGACTTGAAAAAATGGGGGAATGGCTTAAAGTAAATGGAGAGGTGATTTATGAAACTGAAAAACTAAAAAGCACCTACAAACAGGGAGAAAAAATACGTTTTACTAAGAAAAAAAATACTGATATTTACTACGCTATCTCACTCGAGAATCCTGGAGAAGAATTTGTTATTAACCACATAAAACCAAAAGATGGTTCTGAAATTATCATGCTAGGCCAAGCGGAACCTTTGGAATGGAATTTTTCTGTTGCTGAAGGACTCAGAATTAAAATTCCAATTTTACTGTTGGAAACATTAAATGAAAAAACTGCTTGGTCTTTTAAAATTATTGGTCAAGAAATATAACCCCATAGATTATAAAACCCCTCATGAATTTTAATTTAAAAAATAAAGTAATCGTTGTGACTGGTGGTGCAAAAGGCATTGGAAATGCAATAAGTAATGTACTCGCTGAGGAAGGGGCTATTCCCTTTATCGTGGGAAGAGGCAAGGAGGCTGTCTTGGCAGCAGTAAATGGCATCAAAGAGAAAGGCGGAAATGCTTCTTATGCAATAGCCGAACTCACCGATCCCGAACAATGTAAGGCAGCCATAGCTGCTGCAGTTGCTGAGTTTGGAACGGTTCATGGATTGGTGAATAATGCAGGCGTAAATGATGGCGTAGGCCTTGAAAATGGAGATGCAAATAAATTCATTGATTCCTTGAAAAAAAATGTAGTTCACTACTATTTGATGGCACAACAAGCCCTCCCCTATCTTAAAGAAAATAAAGGAGTGATCATAAATATTGGTTCTAAGGTTTCTATGACTGGTCAGGGAGGAACTTCTGGATATGCTGCTGCTTGTGGTGGAAGAAATGCATTGACCTTAGAATGGGCTGCTGAGCTTCTCCCCTATTCCATTCGTGTGAATGCCGTGATTGTTGCAGAAAGTTTTACGCCTTTATATAAAAGATGGATTGATACTTTTCCAAACCCTGAGGAAAAATTTAAAAGTATTGTAAATAAAATTCCTCTTGAAAAAAGAATGACGACCCCAGAAGAAATTGCCAATACCGTAACTTTTTTATTGTCTGAAAAGTCGAGTCACACCACAGGTCAACTTATTTATGTTGATGGTGGCTATACCCACTTAGATCGCTCAATAACTTAAAACTAATACATGAAAAAAACTGTTGTTTCCAAAGAAGTAATCATTCCATTTATACTGATAACGTCATTATTCGCCCTTTGGGGTTTTGCGAATGCTGTAACCGACCCAATGGTTCAGGCTTTTAAAAAAGTACTCGAACTTTCAAATTCACAAGCCGCTTGGGTTCAAATGGCATTCTATGGAGGTTATTTCTGTATGGCGCTTCCCGCTGCTCTTTTTGTTAGAAAATATTCCTACAAAGTTGGAATACTCATAGGTCTCGCTCTTTACGCTGGAGGTGCACTGCTTTTTTACCCCGCCGCTATTACAGAACAATTTTGGTTCTTCTGTTTGGGTTTATATATTTTGACTTTTGGCTTGGCTTTTCTTGAAACCACTGCAAATCCCTACATTTTAGCAATGGGAGATAAAGAAACAGCGACCCAAAGATTAAATTTAGCGCAAGCCTTTAATCCTTTGGGACTGATTCTTGGATTGCTTGTGGCGCAACAATTTGTTTTAAAGAGATTACAATCTGACGATATTGCCAATTTCAGCACCCTCGAGGCAGTACAAAAAACACTTATCCGAACTTCGGATTTATTGGTCATCAGAAACCCTTATGTTATATTAGGACTGGTTGTCTTAGTAGTTTTTGTATTAATTTTGGCTGCAAAAATGCCACAAGCAAAAGGTGATGAGACTAACGCACCTTTGGGAGAAACTTTTAGTAAATTATTTAAAAACAAAAACTACAGTCAGGGAGTGCTTTCACAGGTGTTCTATGTTGGGGCACAAATTATGTGCTGGACCTACATCTATCAATATGCGGAAGCCATCGGTTTATCTAGTGAAACTGCAGCCAATTATCAATTCCTCTGTTTTATCCTTTTCTTAATTGGTCGAGCAATAGGGACTTATTTTCTAAGATTCGTAAATGCAGGAAGGCTTTTGATGTTATTCGCAGGCTTGGCCGTGATTGCATCGCTACTTACAATTTTTATTGAAGGGTACTTTGGCCTGTATTCCTTAGTCGGAATTTCTTTTTTCATGTCTTTAATGTTTCCTACAATCTATGGTATTGCTCTGGAAGGTCTTGATGAAGAAGAATCTAAAATTGGAGCAGCAGGTTTGGTCATGGCAATTGTTGGTGGAGCATTGATGCCAAAACTTCAAGGAATGTTAATTGATTTGGGTGGAAATGGTGTTAGTGACATCAAAATACTTGGAGTTTCAGAAGTGAATTTTTCTTTTCTTTTGCCTTTACTTTGTTTCTTATATATTGCTTATTACGGAAATAAAATCTATAAACAAGCTTAAAGTGAAAAGATATTGTCTGGCTTTGGATCTTAAAAATGATCCTTTATTGATTCATAAATACGTCGAACACCACAAAAGGGTTTGGCCTGAAATCATTGAAAGCATCAAGAATAGCGGTGTTTTGGACATGCAAATTTATCACATTAGTGATCGCCTGTTTATGATTATGGAAGTAGCGGATAACTTTTCTTTTGAGAAGAAAAATAAAATGGATAGTCAAAATCCTTTCGTTATTAAATGGGAGGAACTCATGGCCAATTACCAGAAAAACATTTCGTTTTCCTCCCCTAACCAGAAATGGGTTTTAATGGATAAAATTTTTCAATTGAATTGATCATTTTTTTATGCTTGGAGTGATTACCTCTAAACTGTTTATCAACAACTTAAATCTTTTTAAGGTAAAGGGATAACAGACAGATTTATTCATAATAAATTATTAACTTTGAACATGTTTAATTTATTCACTATATTATTAATTAATAATGTTTTTATAATAATATTTCTCATTGGATTTACTGCTAAAACTCAAACAAATTATAGCTTCAAAGCCATTATTAAGGCCACTAAGAGAGACTTAGTAAGTAATCAATCCGATGATTTGGGTCTGGGTGTAAATTTCAATTCGACCTCAAATGATGCTTGCTCTTTGGAAACAAAAACTTTATCCTCAACTAACGAAGGGATTTGTGAACGCTTTAGTGGTTGGAACCAAAACGTATTGAAGCTTTAATAAAATTTAACACTTGTAAATTTGAAATTATTTAAATACCTGTTGTTTTTAATTAGCTCCTCGGTCTTTAGCCAAGAGGTTGCGTTTTCTTCGCCTTTAAGTCTGGGGAATACTTATGAAAACGGGATTTCAATGACCTACAATATGGGTCAAGCTTTTATCGGCACCCAATCCAATGGACTTTCGTTAAACAGTGGCTTTTTAAATTTATTAGGTTCGGCGACAACCATAACCGTAACCTTGACTTCTTCAGCTTTAGATAATGAAATCTCAAATTCAGAAGTAGTTACCATTACCGCTACTTTCTCTCAAGCGATGACGCCTACCCCTACCATTTCACTATCAGGTATCATTTCAGATGTATTCATGACACAAACTAGTAATTCCTTTACTTGGATGTATTCCTGGACTCAAACCACTACAACGTTTTTCAAAACCATCGCAACTGTTTCGGGAACCTCTGTTTCGGGCATTACCTTCAGTGGGTCTGAAAGTTTAACGCTCAATATTAAGAATGGAATTGCACCCAGTGGAAGTGGAAATGCTGGAAGTCCATATTTGATTGGCACATTTGAGAATTTAATTTGGATTGGTGAAGATTCTACAAGATGGAATAAACATTACCTTCAGGTTAAAAATATTGATGTATCTCCAACCGAATATTGGAATGATAATGAAACTGATATCTCAATCTTTGAAGGTTGGAAGCCAATAGGAAATGCCGATACACCATTTACAGGGAGCTACATTGGTGATTGGTTTGGAATATACAACCTTCATATTAATAGACTTAGCGAATCAGATGTTGGATTCTTTGGGAAAGTAAGCAGTCCAAGTAATGGCAATTCTGAAATCAAAAATATGATTCTCTCAGATATTTCAATAGTTGGGAACGCAAGAGTTGGAGGGCTCATTGGTGAACTAAAAGGAGACGAAAATCAAAACATTTTTGTTACCAATTCTAGGGTTGAAGGAGGTAATCTCATTGGAAAAGAAAATGTAGGTGGCTTCGTAGGATTGATTGATGATCATGCAAATATATCTTTAAGCACTTCAGAAGTTAATGTAGAAGGTCACGATATCGGTGGCGCATGTGATCAGGCATTTGGAATTGCTGTTGGAGGATTTGCGGGAAAAATAAATAATCATGGAAAAATAACCCACAGTGCTTCCTATGGAAATGTTAATGCTAAAGACATGGTAGGCGGATTTGTTGGGGAAATGGGAGCTAATTCAAGAATTGAGAATTCTTTTTCTAGAGGATCCGTGTCCGTTTGTACTAACAGCAGTGGAATAGCAGGAGGTTTTGTAGGATTTGATGATGCAGGAAACAGTGATTTTGGGCGGAAATTCACTTACAGCACCGGAGGTGTAAGTGGAAATAGTACTTCAATTGGTGGTGCATCTGGAGCAATAAATTCAACACCAAGCAGTAGAAATAATTTCTGGGATTCACAAACTTCAAATTTATCAGTGAGCTCTTCAAATGACACGAATGTTGAAGCACCTAAGACAACCCAAGAACTTACAAACATGGCCACCTATAGCGGCTGGGACTTTGAAAACTCTTGGTTGATTACAGGAAACCTTAACGATTCGTATCCTATTATAAGGAGAAATAATCAGTTTTCATTAGTAGCCGCGACGATTGATCTAATTGCGGGTGTGGTAACAGTTACCCTTTCAGAACCTGTAAATTCAGGGTCATCCAGTTCAAGTGAAACCATAACCGCTGCTGATCTATTCGTGTCATTATTAAGTGACACCAATAGTTCTGTAACCAACGTTGTTTCAACTCCCATAGAATTAACTCTAGAAAATGACAACAAAGTGTTTTCGTTTGTCATTTCCTATACAGGAATTTTTGATGGAGACGAAGTTTTAAAAATAGGACCTAGGGACGATAGCGTGTCAGGAAACAGCTCAGAGAATGTTTCTTCTAGTTTATATTTCACAATTAATTCTTCAGAGTTTTATGTGGATTCAATAATACCGACTGTAACTTTGAGTCACACGCCTACTGAAACCCTTTTAATAAATTCAGATACGCTTACGATTTCTGCGACTTTCAGTGAAGCCATGCAATCGACTCCAACGATAAACATAACGGGTATTGTGACCAACAGTTTAATGAGTGCTTCTTCTAGCGCATCAGTTTGGACATATTTCTGGACGGTATCAACAACTTTAAGTGGGGAGGTAAGTGCCGTAGTTTCAGGAAGTGATTTGGCTGGAAATGCTTATTCAGGAACTGAAAGCATAACCTTTACGATTGACAACAGCTTGCCGACTGTAACGTTGTCAAGATCAGACAATGGCGGAATTCTAACCAACTCTAATGTGGTGACACTTACTGCTGTTTTCAGCGAAGCAATGCGAGCAACACCTACACTTACTATTTCAGGAGTGCTAACAGACAGCCTGATGACGGCTACTACGAGTGCCTCAGTTTGGACCTATTTTTGGACGGTTTCAACTACATTAAACGGTGAAGTAAGTGCCGTGGTTTCAGGAAGTGATCTATTGGGCAATCCTTATTCAGGATCGGATGAATTAACCTTTACCTTAGATAATTTAGGCCCTTCTGTCACACTAACCAGTTCTGATGAAGATAAAATTATTTCAATTAATGATAATATAACAATTACCGCAAACTTTAATGAAGATATGCGGAACACCCCTACCATTAGTATTACAGGTGCAGTGTCCGATAGTTTAATGACGGCAACCACATCCGCCACATGGACTTATTTATGGACAGTTTCCTCAACCACTGACACGACTTTTTCAGCTACCGTTTCAGGATCAGACCTTTTTGGAAATCCATACATTGGAGATGAGAACATTACGTTCACTAAAGATCAGTCTGGACCTGAAATACTCTCAGTGGTTACGGACCCAGCTATGGAATATCTCGATGTGTCTTTTAGCGAAGGCGTTTATAGTTTAGACAAAAGTTTAAGTGGTGTACTTTCGACTTCTTTTGTTATTTACAAAGGGAATGATGAAAACTCTGGGATCACAATAACTGATGTTTCTTTGGCTGGTGCAACAAATGGTATAACGGGTGGGGAGCTACTCTTAAGATTATCAATCGATATCCCAGCAGGAACTCCTTTAGGAGAGGTTTATTATGTAACAGCAGTTGCTTCTGCTGTATTTGATATAGATCTAAATCCGATGTCTACAACTCAAAACAACAACATAATTGTTCTAGACGACGATAAAGACAACGATGGCGTAAAAGACATAATAGATAAGTGTCCTAAAACTCCTGAGGGAGAAGACGTTAATGAAACTGGTTGTGCCTCCTTTGAAGTTGACACAGACCTCGATGCAATACCAGATGTTGACGATAATTGTCCATCAATAAACAACCCTCGTCAGGAAGATCGAGATAATGATGGTCAAGGAGACTTGTGTGATCCAGACCCAATTATTAAAATCACCTCCATTCCGACTGAAGAGACTGTAGCGCTTGGAACAATAGTCGGGACAATCTCAACCTCTGATTTAAATGATTCCGAAATCACCCTTAGTATTCAAGATGAATTAAATCTTTTTGCTTTGGAAGGAAATAATATCATTTTGGCTGGAGAACTCGATTTTGAAGCGATAGAATCCCACATGATAACTATTTCTGCGAATAGTAAGTTTGGGTCATCGGTTTTAACAGTTCTGATAAAAGTAATCGATGTCCCAAATACCTCCTATGATGCTAGTTTTTATGTGTCAATTTTTAAGGTTGATGGAAAAACAAGATCTGACATAACGACCAAAGGCTATAAGAGAT